>SHUM01000061.1 GCA_009691245.1 Acidobacteriota bacterium
AACATTAAAGTGCTGATGACCGCCGTGGGCGGCAAGGTGATTCATCTGACCGCGGATTACGCGAAGGAAGTCGGCATGACTGCCGTCGGCCCGACCACATGGGCCGAGGCGATCCCCACCGGCTGGGAGCCCAAAGCGAACTAGCCGCGATCCAACATTTCACGACACAGGGGGGAAGCATGGACAGGAAAGCAACTTTGCGGACATTCATCGCCTTGCTGGCAGCTTGTATGCTGGTCCAGACGCTGCGGGCGGACGACAAGAGCGTGGACTTTGATGAGGACAAGGACTTCTCGAAGTACGGGTCATTCGATATTCGCCAGCAGGTGATCAATTCAAAAGCTCCTGCGCTGAACAGCAGTCTGGTGAAGGACCGCATCGCCTCAGCCATTCGCAAGGAGTTGAGCGATGATGGCCTGTTCAAGGACCCCACGCAGCCGGACCTGATCGTGAATTACCGGCTGGGCGCAGAGGTCGAGCGCGACGTGGACACCTTCCGCGTGGGTCGGCTCGGGCGGAGGCGCACGCGCGTGGTGGTCGATAAATACACCGAGGGCACGCTGGTGATCGATATCCTGGAACGCGAATCGCGCGATCTGGTCTGGCGCGGCATCTACAACGATAAAGAAGGCGATTTCGCCAAGCTCGCCAGGAAACTCGAAGAGGATGTGAAGAAACTCTTCGCGGAGTATCCACCGAAGAAGTAACAACTTGAACCCAGTTTGTCGGGAAGGGAAGCATGTTAAAGAGAATTGTGGTTGCCGCCTTGCTGCTCGGCAGCATCATGTATTCCGGTTCGGTCGCGCGGGCGCAGGTAAAAAACTTCGCGCCGGTAACGCGCGAGATGCTGGTCTCGCCCAGCCCAGACGACTGGCTGATGCTCTCTCGCACCTATGATGAGCAGCGCTTCAGTCCGCTCAAGCAGGTGAACAAACAGACCGTCGCGCAGTTGCGCATGGCCTGGACGCGCGGCATGCCGCAAGGCACTAACGAGACCATCCCCATCGTTCATCAAGGCGTGATGTACGTGGTTGCTCCGGGCGCGGTCGTCCAGGCGCTGGACGCCACCAACGGCGACCTGATCTGGGAGTACCGGCGCAAGTTCGCGGCGAATATCACTGCGGCGACTATCGAGTCGGCTCGGGCCAAGTCGCTGGCGATTTTCGAGGACATGATCTACTACACCGCGCCGGACGGCTACATCGTGGCCATCGCCGCGCGCGACGGCAAGCTGCGCTGGGAGACGCTGGTCAATGCAGAGGGCTCCGGCGCGCAACACACTTCGGCGCCCATTGTAGTCGAGGGCAAGGTCATCTCTGGCCGGGCCTGTTCGGACAAGCGCGAGGGTTGCTTCATCTCGGCGCACGACGCGATCACCGGCAAGGAAGTCTGGAAGTTTTTCACCGCGGCGGCGGAAGGTGAGCCGGGCGGCGACACCTGGGGCGGCCTGCCCACCGACAAGCGCATCGCGTCCATCTGGGGGCTGCCCGGTTCGTACGATCCCGTACGGAAGATGATTCTGTGGGCCACGGCCAATCCACGCCCCTATCCGCGCATGACGCGGCACAACGGTAATCCCGACGCCATTCCGCGCACCTCGCCCGCCGAGCTGTACACCAACTCCACGCTGGCGCTGAACCCGGAGACGGGCAAGCTGATTTGGTATTATCAGCATCTGCCCGGCGATGATTGGGACTCGGATCACGTTCATGAGCGCATCCAGTTGCGCACGGCCATCAATCCTGATCCGGCGGCGGTGAAGTGGATTAATCCGCGCATCAAGCGTGGCGAGCAGCGCGACATCACCGTAACCATGGGTGAGCCGGGCGGCATGTGGGCGCTCGATCGCGCGACGGGCGAGTTCCTGTGGGCCACGCCGTTTCCCGCCGACGTGCCCGACTTTCATCTCTCGAACGTCGACGTCGAGACCGGCAAGGCCACCATCAATTGGGACAAGGTCTTCAAGAAAGATGGCGACAAAAGTCTGGTCTGTTTCTTCAATCAGAAGAGCTACTGGCCGATGGCTTACCATCCCGGCACCAACTCGCTTTACGTTCCTTATCACGATTACTGCCTGGAGATGCAGGCCAAGACCAGCAGCCCGTCGGGCTACGGGATGCGCAACGGCATTATCCGTCCCGGTGTTGATCCGCTGAAGGCCTCGGTGCTCGCGAAGGTGGACCTCTCCACGGGAAAAGTTACGAAGCTGCGCGAAGGCTACGCGCCCGGCAACGGCGCGGTGCTGGCTACCGACGGCGGACTGATCTTCTGGGGCGATATGAACCGCCGCTTCCACGCCTTCGACGCCGAGAATGGCAAAGTGTTATGGGAGACGATTCTCGGCGGCGTGATCCAGATGAGCACCATCACCTACGCCGTAAACGGCAAGCAGTATGTGGCGGTGATGACCGGCGATGGCAATTCGGCCACGGCGGGTCCGATGGGTCAGTCGAAGCTGTTGACCACGCCGCGCGGGCATAACGCGATTTACGTTTTTGCGCTGCCGTAATCGCGTTGGCGCAAGGGCAGCATTCCGGCGGTAGTTTTACTCAGAAGCTGTTGCGCATCCTGTGGACAGCAGTGTAAGGGCACGGTTTCAACCGTGCCGAACCGTGGCCCCAAGATGGCGGCTTCAGCCGCTGAGGGCCGCCGACGCACCTCAGAGGCTAAAGCCCATTTTCGTTACTAGGCTTATCGGCACGGTTGAAACCGTGCCCTTACGACCGCGGGACGAGGTTATGCAATAGCTTCCTGGGAGAGTGCCACTCACTTGTCGAGCAAATTGTCGAGCAACAGTCCGTCTTCCATCTCGAAAAACGATGCCCGTGGCAACGGCGATCGCCGCGCTGGCACGAACTCCGCCGGGCCGGGACACGGGCGGCCGCGCGCTTCCAGCCGCCTGATAAGCCGCGCGTCCTCTCTGGTTATGCTGTTGGTTTGCCTGATTTTAATCGGTACCGTTGGCTTTCGCTACACCGAGGGTTGGGGATGGTTCAAGGCGCTGTACGCCACGCTGATGACGGTGGCTACCATCGGCGCGGACCCGCTGAATCAACTTTCTCCCCAAGGCCAGATGTTCAACGCCCTATTGATTGTTCTTGGCGTGTCCGTGGTGGGTTTTGCGATTGGATCGCTCACGCAGGCGATGGTAGAATTCGAACTCGGTTCCTTCTTTGGACGGCGGCGCATGGAAAAAGAGATCTCCAAATTGCACGATCACTTCATTGTCTGTGGCGCAGGCCGCGTGGGTCGGCGCATCGCCACGGAAATCATGGAACGCGAGTTGCCGGTAGTGATGATCGAGAAAGACCCGGGACGGGCGCAGTGGGTGCGCGATCACGGCATCCCGCTGATTGTCGGCGATGGCAGCAGTGAAGCGACCCTGCGCGAGGCGCACATCGGGCAGGCACGCGGGCTGGCGAGTGCGGTTACGTCGGACGCGCAGAATGTCTACATCGTACTGACCGCGCGCGGTCTCGCGCCGGACCTGTTCATCATCGCACGCGCCAGCGAGGAGGATGCCGACTCCAAATTGTTGCGCGCGGGAGCCTCGGCGGTGATCTCACCGTATAATTACGCCGGAGAGTCGATGGCCCGCATGATGACCCGTCCGCATGTGCAGTCGTTTCTGGATTCAGCGCTGTCGTCGTTTAGCCAGGGTGGTTTGAATCTTCAAATGGAGGAAGTACGCGTGGAGCAGGGTTCCCATCTCGCCGGCGCCAGTCTCGCGGAGTCCGCGATTGGCGCAAGGCTGGGGATCATCGTGATGGCGATCCGCAAGCCGCAGGGCGGTGTGCAGTTCAATCCCGGCTCGGATCACGTCATCTCGGTGGGCGACTATCTGATTGCCATGGGCGACATCGAAAAGCTGCGGCAGTTGGAAACGCTGGCGGGGCCCGGTTAGACCATTCCGCAAAACCATTTAGCGTGGCTGGGCATCATCGTCAATATGAAACTTAGACTATCATTCTTGGCCGTCCTGCTGCGCCGTGGGCGCATTGCACTGGTGATCCTGCTGGCGGCGGCGCTCACTGGCTGCGGCAGTGGAGCCAGCCAAACCAAACTAACGCTGGCGGGCGGCTCGATGTCAGGCGCATGGTCGGCCATCAGCGAAGGCGTGGCCAACACGTTGCGGCGCGAGAATCATGGCGTGGCCATCACGCATGAAGTGGGCATGGACGGCGCGAATGCCGCGCTGGTCGACACGGGCCGCGTGCAGCTCGGCATGTTGCACTCAGCGATGGGACGCCTCGCCATCGAGGGCCAGCCGCCGTACACGCAAAAATATCCCAACGTCCGCGCCATCTCCCGCGTCTATACAGACTCGGCCTATCACTTCCTGGTCCGTGAAGCTTCGGGCATTACCTCGCTGGAGCAGATAAAAGAACAACGTATTCCCCTGCGCATCAGCGTGATGTATCGCGGTTCGCTCATGGAGACGGCCAGCCGCTTGGTGCTCGCCGCCTACGGCATGAGCTATGAGGACATCGAGTCCTGGGGCGGCAAAGTTTATTTCCGCGCGTTGGTGCCTTCCATGGAATTGATGATCGACGATTCGCTCGACGCGCTGGCTCTGAGCGTGCAGTTTCCTGAGACCAATATTACCGAGGCCAGCGTCCAGCACAAGTTTCGTCTATTGCCAATTTCGGAGGCGGCCATCGCCGCGGTGAATGAGAAGCTCGGAACGTATCGCACGGTCATTCCCGGGGGAACGTACCGCTTCGCGCCGGACCCTGTTGCCACCTTCAGCGACAACTGCGTGCTCATTGTCAACGCGCAGATGCCCGAGCAGGAGGTGTACGATCTTACGCGCGCGCTGTTCAAGAATCTTGATTATCTGCGATCCGTGCATCGCTCGATGAAGTCGCTGACGGCGGAGACCATGCCGCAGGTCAGTAATATCCCTCTGCACCCCGGCGCGGCGCGATTCTATCAGGATGCGTCGCGCGCGACAGAACGGGCGTCGGACGCCCTTTGACATAATAAAATTCGCTGTCATGATGATGTAATTTTAATTACCAACCTCCGGAGCCGACTTGATCCCCTCGACCGCCGCTGACCACACCCGCTGGAAACCATTCCTGCATTGGTTTGCGGTCGTATTCTCGATTTTCCAAATCTGGTTGGTGGTCCTCAGCACCGTGGACCCGCTGTTGCAACGGGCCATTTTCCTCACCGGCATTCTAACGCTGGCCTTTCTCGGCTACCGTCCCGAGCGAAGTGCGTACCGCGATGCGCCCAACACCGTCGAGATCGTGGAAGCAATGCTGGCGGCGGGCTGCGGCGCATATTTTTTCTCGCAGATTGACCGCTACCTCTATCGCTGGCCGCTGGTGGACGCGCTCACCGGCGTGGACATTGTAGTCGGCGCGCTGATGTTGCTTCTGGTGCTCGACCTCACGCGCCGCTATGTGGGCTGGGCCGTGCTGGTGATCGCCGTGGTCTTCGCCGCGTATGCTCTGGCGGGACATATGCTACCTGGGGTGTTCTCGCATCGCGTCTATACCGTGCCGGAATTTCTCGATCAGATGGTCTTCACCCTCAACGGCATCTTCGGCGCGCCGCTGGCGGTGGCGGCCACTTACGTCTTCATGTTCGTCATCTTCGGCGTGGCGTTGTTCCACTCCGGCACTGGAAAATTTTTCATGGGTGTGGCGCAATCGCTCGCCGCGCGCGCTACCGGCGGCGCCGCGAAGGTTGCCGTTATCTCCTGCGGCCTGTTCGGCATGTTCTCCGGCTCGCCCACCTCGGACGCCGTGACCACGGGTACCTTCACAATTCCATTCATGAAGCGCGTCGGCTATAAATCCGCCGAGGCGGGAGCCATCGTCGCCGTGGCCGCCACTGGCGGAGGCATCATGCCGCCCATCATGGGCTCGGCGGCATTTCTGATGGCCGAGTTCACTGGTATCCGCTACGTCAATATTGCCATCGCCGCCACGCTGCCCGGCATTCTCTATTACCTGTGTCCGCTCGCTCAGTTGCATTTCCAGGCGCTTAAGGAAAACAAGGAGACCGCGCCCGAGCAAGCCGGCCCGCCGTTCCGCGAACTGATCGCGCGCAACTGGCAATTCGTGATTCCCATCCTCGCGCTGACCTGGATGCTGCTGACCGCCACGAATCCCGTGAAGGCCGCGGGCGTGGCCGCCGCGCTGACGGTGATGGTCTCCTGGGTGCGGCCCGAGACGCGCATGGGACTCTCGAAGATCGCCGATGTGCTCGACGAGAGCGCGCGCGCCACGGTGATGGTGGTGGGCGCGACGGCTTCGGCGGGCATTCTGGTCGGCTCGTTCGCCATCACCGGGCTCGGCGGAAAATTCAGCGGCATGTTGTTCGAGATGGCCGGGCAGAATCTGCTCCCCGCGCTGATCATTACCATGATCATCTGCCTCATTCTGGGCATGGGCATGCCGACGCCCTCGGCCTATATTCTGACGGCGGTGGTCGCCGTCCCCGCGCTGGTGCGCCTGGGCATTCCCGTGCTCTCCGCGCATATGTTCGTTTTATACTTCGCTTGTCTCTCCGCCATCACGCCGCCCGTCGCCGTCGCCGCGTTCGCCACCGCCGGTATCGCTGGCGCCGATCCCAACGAAGTGGGCTTCCGCGCGGTGCGCCTGGGGATCGTCGCGTTTCTGGTGCCCTTCATCTTTGTCTACCAACCGGCGCTGCTGCTGCGCGGCAGCCTGGCGGAAGTGGTCATCGCAGCGGCCACTTCCATTACCGGAGTGATCCTGCTGGCCGCGGGCATCGAAGGCTGGCTGCTGGCGCGCGCGGTCTGGTGGGAGCGCGCCATGCTCATGGTCGGCGGCATTCTCCTGCTCATCCCTGGCCTGTACACGGACATCCCCGGCGTGATCCTCGCAGCGGCGGTGCTGGCCATTCAATGGCGCAAGCGCGCGTGATCAGAGCCTCGACCGCAAGGGAGGGGGCACCTGCAACGGTCACTGATAATCGATGAACGTGACCGCTCCCTCTCGGTTGCGGATCGGATCACGCAATTTACGAATACAATAGAGAGGTGACTATGACCTTCGAATCTTTCTATCTCGCCTGCCTGTCGCACGCCTCCTACCTGATCGGATCGGAGGGCGTGGCTGCCGTGGTCGATCCGCAGCGCGACGTCAAAATCTACGAAGCCTTTGCCGCGGACCACGGCCTGAAGATTCAGCACATCATCGAAACCCACCTGCACGCCGATTTCGTCTCCGGCCATCGCGAACTGGCCGACCGCACCGGAGCGAAGATTTATCTGGGCCATCAGGCGGGCGCGACGTTTCCTCATGTGCCGGTTCACGATGGCGACCAGATAGCGTTTGGCCGCTGCAAATTGCGCTTCCTGGAAACGCCGGGCCACACGATGGAAAGTATCTCGGTGCTGGTAACTGATTTGAACAAGGGGCCGGAGCCATACGCCGTGTTGACGGGCGACACACTCTTCATCGGAGATGTGGGGAGGCCGGATCTATCCGCCGACAAAACGCCGCAGGAATTGGCCGCCATGCTCTATACCAGTTTGCAAACCAAGCTGTTGCCGCTGGCCGATGGTGTCGAGGTGTATCCCGCGCACGGAGCCGGCTCCATGTGCGGACGGCGATTGAGCGAAGAGCGCGTCTCCACGATTGGCAAAGAGCGGGCAGGGAACTACGCGTTGCAGGCGCGATCGCAGGACGAGTTCGTGAAACTACTGACAGCGGAGTTGCCGGAGAGGCCGGGATATTTCGCGCTGGACGCCGAGATCAATCGCGTCGGCGCGCCGCCGTTGGAGGCTCTGCCGCCGCTGCGCGTGCTGTCGCCTGCCGATGTAATGGCTGAAACGGCAAAGGGTGCGGTGTTGCTCGATGTTCGTTCAACGGATCAGTTCAACGGCGCGCATATCTCCGGCTCATTGCACATTTCTCTCAGCGGGCAGTTCGCTTTCTGGGCAGGTTCGTTGCTCGGCCTGGACGCACGGCTCATCCTGATCGCCGAGAATGCCGAGCAGGTCGAAGCGGCTCGGCTGCGGCTGTCGCGCGTGGGACTCGACGGCACACTGGGATTTCTGGACGAAGGCATCACCGCGTGGATCAGCGCCGGACACGATGTGGTGCGGCTCCCGCAGATTACCGCACCGGAGCTGGCGCGCATGATGCGCGAGGAGCCGGGCACGTTTAATGTGCTGGACGTGCGCCGAAGCAGCGAATGGAAAGAAGGCCATCTTCCGGGCGCGACGTTGCGGCCGCTCGATCAATTAAGCAAGCATCTGAGTGATCTCGATCGTGCGCGGCCCTCCGTTGTACATTGCAAGAGCGGATACCGCAGCGCCATCGCGTGCAGCTTGCTGCAGCGGGCGGGCCTGCGCGAAGTGATCAATCTGGTGGGTGGGTACGATGCGTGGTTGGCGCTGCAACTGCCTGTGGAAACAACTGCCGTGCCGGCGCAATAGATCAGCAACAAAGTGCGAGAGTGAGAAGGCTTGGACCCTAATCAACTTTATGATGTGCTGATCGTCGGAGGCGGCAATGCCGCGCTCTGCGCCGCCATCACCGCGCGCCAGGCCGGCGCCAGCGTGATTGTGCTGGAGGCCGCTCCGAAACATTTTCGCGGAGGCAACAGCCGCCACACGCGCAACTTCCGCTGCATGCACGATGCGCCCGCCGATGTGCTCACCGATTCCTATGGCGAAAACGAATATTGGGAAGACCTGCTCAAGGTAACCGCCGGCCACACCGACGAAAAGCTGGCGCGCATGGTGATTCGCCAAACATCTGAGTGCCGCCCGTGGATGCGCGCGCACGGCGCACGATTTCAACCATCGCTCGGCGGGACGCTGCACCTCTCGCGCACCAATGCATTTTTCCTCGGCGGCGGAAAGGCGCTGTTGAACGGTTATTATCGCGCCGCGGAAAGAATGGGGATCGAGATCGAGTACAACGCCGAAGTGAACGAACTGAATTTTCGTGATGGGCGATTTCACTCCGCCGTCGTCGTGCGCAAGGGATTCACTGAGGTAGTGCGGGCTAAAACGCTGGTGGCAGCGGCGGGTGGATTTCAAGCCAACATCGAGTGGTTGCGCTCGGCCTGGGGCGAGGCCGCCAATAATTTCCTGATTCGTGGCACGCCCTACGACAACGGACACATACTGCGTCTGCTGATGAATCAAGGCGCGCGGACCGTATCCGATCCCACGCAGTGCCACTGCGTGGCCATCGACGCGCGCGCGCCGCGCTTTGATGGAGGGATCATCACGCGCGTCGATTGCGTCTCGCTCGGCATCACCGTCAATCAACACGCGCAGCGCTTCTACGATGAGGGCGAAGATTTCTGGCCGAAGCGCTACGCGATTTGGGGACGACTCGTCGCGCAGCAGCCTGGGCAGATCGCTTACACGATTATCGATTCGCAGGCGATGGGTGGGTTCATGCCGCCCGTGTTCCCGCCCATTCAGGCACGCTCGCTGCGCGAGCTTGCGGACGCCTTGAAGCTTGATCCGCAGGCGCTGGAGCGGACGGTCGCCGAGTACAACGCGGCGGTGCGCCCCGGAAAGTTTGATCACGCCATCCTCGACAACTGCTCGACCGAGGACTTGCAGCCGGCGAAGTCGCACTGGGCGCTCCGCATCGAACGGCCACCGTATTACGCTTACCCACTGCGCCCCGGCATCACCTTCACCTACCTGGGCGTGGCGGTGAACGAGCGCGCTGAAGTTTGTTTCGAGGAGAACCGGAAGTTGGACAATGTCTTCGCCGCCGGTGAGATTATGGCAGGCAATATTTTGGGCAAGGGGTATCTCGCGGGTCTGGGCATGGCCATCGGCACGGTGTTCGGTCGTATCGCCGGAGAGGAGGCTGCGCGCCGTGCCCACGCCTAATGCACAACCCGGAACGGGTAAGCTGACGCTGGCCATTCTGCAGGATGGCGAGCGCGTCATGCGCATCTGCAACGCCTGCCGCTACTGTGAAGGCTTCTGCGCTGTCTTCCCCGCGATGGAACGGCGAATGGAGTTCGGCGAGAAGGACCTGCTCTACCTCGCCAATCTTTGCCACGATTGTGGCGAGTGTTATTACTCCTGCCAGTACGCGCCACCGCATGAATTCGCGGTCCATATCCCGCAGACCATGGCGGAGATTCGCCGCCAGACTTATAGCGAGTACGCCTGGCCCGGCGCGCTGAAGGGATTGTTCGCGCATAACGGTTTGGCTTTGGCGTTGGGTGCATTGATCGCGCCGCTGCTGTTTATGACTTACCTTTATGCCGTTGCCGCGCCGGGAGTTTTCTTCGGCGCGCACGCGGTGGCCGATGGTGCGTTCTATCGCGTGATGCCGCACGGCGCGATGATCGCGGTTTTTTTACTGTTGGGCATTGGCGTGGCCGTTGCCTTCGCCGCCGGGCTATGGCGATTCTGGCGAGACCTCGGTGAGCCGCTCGCCACGCTGTTTGACGGGAAGGCGATGCAGCAGGCGATAGTGGACGCGATGACGCTGCGCTATTTGGATGGAGGCGGAGAAGGTTGCGCGTATCCGGATGAAGTGCCGTCAACGGCGCGGCGGACGTTTCATCATCTGACTTTCTACGGTTTTCTATTTTGCTTCGCCGCAACCAGCGTGGCCGCCGTGTATCACAACTTGCTGGGATGGCAAGCGCCCTACGCGCTGCTCAGCGTCCCTGTTGTTTTCGGAACCATCGGCGGCATCGGACTGCTGATCGGGCCCGTGGGCTTGATGTGGCTGAAAATCGCTCGCGATCCCGAGACGCAGGACCGCAAGCAGTCGGGAATGGATACCACGTTTCTGGCCATGCTGTTTCTCACCAGCCTCACCGGATTTTTGTTGCTGATCCTGCGCGAGTCCTCCGCGATGGGCGTGGTGCTGGCGATTCATCTTGGCATAGTTGCGGGGCTATTTATTACCATGCCGTATGGAAAATTCGTGCATGCGATCTATCGTTCGGCGGCGCTGGTGCTGAATGCGCTGGAGAAGCGCCGCCCGGTGAAACTTCCTGTCGGAGAAATTTGATCCGGCGGCGTTATAATGAGTGAGCTAAAAAAAGATAAAAGACGAGGGAACGATGGTGAATATGCGAAAAGTTATGGTTGCCATGCTGCTGGGTCTCATACTGACTGGTAGCGCGATGGCGCAGATGAAGAGTCTTACGATCATTGCGCCGGCGGCTCCGGGCGGCGGGTGGGATCAGACGGCGCGCATGATGCAGCAGGCGTTGCAGCAGGGTGGCATCGCCTCGCCCGTAAAGGTGATGAACGTGCCCGGCGCGGGCGGCACCATTGGTCTGGCGCAGTTTGTCAGCAATGACAAAGCCAAGCCCGACGTGCTGATGGCCATGGGCCTGATCATGGTGGGAGCGGTGCTCACCAATAAATCTCCCGTAACGCTGGCGCAGATTACGCCCATCGCGCGGCTCACCGGTGAGTACGAAGTGCTGGTGGTGCCCGCGGCTTCTCCCTATAAAACGCTAGCGGACTTCATGAAGGCGTGGAAGGAGAATCCGGGAATGGCTATCGCGGGAGGCTCGGCGGGCGGGACGGATCACATGCTGGCGGGGTTGCTCGCTAAAGCCTCTGGCGTGGATGTGAACAAGGTGAATTACGTGCCGCACTCCGGCGGCGGCGAGTCCATTGCTTCGCTGATCGGCAATCAGGTGGCGGCGGGGATTAATGGCCTTGGAGAACTCGTCCCGTTCATCAAGTCGGGCAAGCTGCGTGCGCTGGCCATCTCGTCCGACAAGCGGTTGGCGGGCATGGACATTCCCACCTTCACCGAGCAGAGCGTGAATCTGACGCTGGCTAACTGGCGCGGCGTGGTCGCGCCGCCCGGCATCAGCGTTCCGCAGAAGGCCGCGTTGGTCGCGATGGTGGACAAGATGCACCAGTCGCAGCAGTGGAAGGACATTCTCAAGAAGAATGACTGGATTGATCTCTATCAATCCGGCGCGCCATTCGACGCCTATCTCAAGGACGAAGACAAACGCGCAACAGAAGTGTTGCGCTCCATCGGGCTAGTGAAATAAGTAATTGCGCGGCGTATCGCTTTACGTTGTCATTCTGAGCGCAGCGAAGAATCTGTTTTTCTCAACTTGTAAGGGCACAGCAGTTCCTGCGCTGCGCTCAGAATGACAGTGCTTGGGGTTATCCATCATGCGCCATCGCCAATGTGGAATCGTGAAGACGGATGTTTGCATCGGTCTGACCGTCGCGGTGCTCGGAGGCCTGCTGGCATTGGGGTTGAGCGGCATAAACTTTGGCGCGGGCTATGACCGCATCGGTCCGCGTTTCTTTCCCTACGTGGTGGCCGTGGGCTTGCTGGCGCTGGGCGGCTGGTTCCTGGCGGCGGGTTTTCTCCGCAACGAATCGGCAGAGCAGGAGACAACCGGAATACCTGTCAACTGGCCGCCATTGATCCATCTGGCGCTGGCTCTTGTGTTGACACTCGTTTTGCTGGAGCCAGCGGGTTTCATTCTCGCCTGCGCTGCGCAGTTCTGGTTGGTGGCCCGAGCCTTCGGCAGCAGGAGGCCCTTCCGCGATGGCGTAGCAGGCTTGGTCCTTTCTTCAGTCTGTTTCCTGGCATTCTCGAAGGGCCTTGGCCTGACCCTCCCATCCGGCGTTCTCTCCTTCGTTGGTTGATAGCGGGGTTGCCTGGTTTTCACGTATCCTTAGCATGGAAGACGTTTTCATTCGCGAAGGTAATCTGTCCGATGCGGACGCCATTGCGCGCGTCCATGTTCGAAGCTGGCAGGCTACGTATGCAGGGATCCTGCCGTCTGAACTGCTGTATAGCCTTTCGGTGGAAGACCGAAGCCGCCGATGGGCAATGCTGCTCTCCGATCCTGCATTCAAGCAGGCGATCTTTGTGGCCCACCTGGCGGACGGAAGTCTCGTCGGATTTGCAACCGGTGAAAAGCAACGCGGGGATACCCCTGAATTCGAATCATAAATTAGCTCTATCTATCTGTTGGAGGAATTCCAGAGAGCCGGTATTGGGGGGAGACTTTTCCGCGCAGTCGCGGAAGAACTGATGAAGCGAGGCTATCGAAGTTTGAGCATCTGTGTGCTGGCGGCGAACTCATCCCGAAAGTTCTATGAGCGATTGGGTGGACGAGTAATACGCGAGAGCGTGGCCAAAATTGATGGCGCGGAATACCCGGACGCTTTTCACGGTTGGGATGATATCTCTCTGATCCTCACTGCTTGACTGAGGATTGGATCAGATTGTTGAAACTCCGCACTTGAGAGCGTACGCTGTGGATTACCGGTGACTTTTCAAGAGGATGATCTCAGGTTGTTGGACAACCAGATTGAGAGAAAGTTGAACATGATCCATCGCATAAGACTAACTGCATTCATTGCTCTTCTCATAATGACACTTTCAGCGTCGGCCCAGCAGCCTGGCTTTGTGCCGGTGAGCGACGCCGTGTTGCAGAAGCCTGCCGGGGGCGACTGGCTGATGTGGCGGCGTGATCAGACGGTCAGCGGCTACAGCCCGCTGGAGCAGATCAACAAGCAAAATGTAGGCAAGTTGCGGTTGGCGTGGGCGTGGGGGATGGAGGCCGGGCAGTCGGAGCAGGAGCCGATTGTCTATCGTGGCGTGATGTATCTGCCGCACAACGGCGGCGTGGTGCAGGCGCTCGATGCCAAAAACGGAAACGTGATCTGGGAGTACCGGCGCAAGCTGGAGCGCGACATGTTGAGCGCGACGACGCGCAATCTGGTCATCTATCGCGACCGGATTTATATGACTTCCCCGGACGCTTACGTTGTTGCGCTCGATGCGCGGACGGGCAAGATGGTTTGGGAGACCAAGGCCGCCGACCACGAAAAGCGCGTGGACTTTTCGTCTGGCCCCATCGCGGGCGACGGGAAAATATTCGCGGGGATGACCTGCGGTGTGGGTACGCCCGAGCCATGCTCCGTCAGCGCGTATGATGCCGACACGGGCAAGCATCTGTGGCGGCGCGAGTCCGTGGCGGGGCCGAATGATTCGGCGGAGGCCAATGCCAGTTGGGGCGGCGCGCCCTATGACCAGCGGCGCAAGGCGTCGTTCTGGCTGACGGGCAGTTACGATCCGCAGTTGAAGTTGGTCTACTGGACCACGGCGAGTCCGTATCCTTATCCGGAAATTCTGAAGGGAACGGGCAGCGGCTCGCTGCTCTACTCGAATTCAATCCTGGCACTCGATGCCGCCACCGGCGCGATCAAATGGCATTTCCAGATGCAGCCGCGCGACAACTTCGACATGGATCATCAGGACAATCCCATCCTGGCCAACGTGCGCATGAACGGCGTGGAGCGCAAGGTCGTCTACGCGCTGGGCAAGCCCGGCATCTTGTGGGCGTTCGATCGCGAGAAGGGGAGCTATTTGTGGCACAAGCAGATCGTGCCGTTCCAGAATCTTTACAAGAGCATTGATGCGAAGACCGGCGCGATCACCACCAACACGGACATTATCCCCAAGAAAATTGGAGACGTGCAGAAAGTCTGCCCCGGAATGCGCGGCGGAAAACTGTTCCAGAGCAAAGCCTTCAGCCCGAAGAGCAACGCAGTGTTCAGTCCGGTGAGCAACGAGTGCACGGTGTTTGAAATATTGCCGCTCGATAAATCCACTTCCGGTGTGAAGTATGACGAGATATTGCACATGGAAGGATCGGGCGGAAACGTGGGTCGCCTGATGGCGGTCTCGGCTTCGACGGGCGAGGCGATGTGGACGTTTGACACACGCGCGGCGATGGGTTCGCCGCTGGCCACTGGCGGGGGGCTGGTGTTTGTCGGCGACATGCACCGCAACTTCCGCGCGCTGGACGCCGACAACGGGAAGGTCTTGTGGGACATTCCGCTCAGCGCGCCCATCACCGGCTATCCCATCAGCTATGCAGTGGATGGCAAGCAATACGTCGCCGTGGCCCTGGGCGGGCGCACCTCCGGGTCGATGCACCTCGCGCAACTTTATCCTGAACTGAAAGGCGTCGGCGGCAGTAACGTGCTGATGGTTTTCGCACTCGGCGAGTAATCCGGGCGCTGTTCACGAACTTCAATATTTCCGATCGAGTACAATCCCAACGATGGAATCTTTTTCCGCTTTAATGCACGGGTTCGGAGTTGCTCTGACCGTTGGAAATATTTTTTGGGCACTCGTGGGCGTGGTGCTTGGAACTATCGTCGGTATCCTGCCGGGCATTGGTCCGGCGCTGACCGTCGCCCTGCTGCTGCCGGTAACTTTTCAGCTTGATCCCACCAGCGCGTTCATCATGTTCGCAGGCATATACTCCGGCGCGATGTACGGCGGATCGACGACCTCGATCCTGATGAACACGCCCGGCGAGAGTGGCAGCATGATCACCGCCATCGACGGGCACCAGATGGCCCGTGCTGGTCGCGCGTCCGCCGCGTTGGCTACCGCTGCCATCGGATCGTTTGTCGCGGGAACTCTTGGCACGATTGGCCTCACCTTCGCCGCGCCGGTCCTGGTGGAGTTCGCGCTATCATTTGGTCCGGCGGAATACTTTGCGCTGATCGTCCTTGGTTTCACCACCATTTCGGCGGTACTGGGCGACACTCCCATGCGCGGATTTGTGAGCCTGTTCTGCGGACTGGCGCTGGGCTTGGTTGGCATCGACTTGCAGACTGGGCAGGCGCGCTATACATTCGGGGTGCCGCAGTTGCTCGACGGAATTGATGTCGTTGTGGTTGTCGTCGGATTGTTCGCCGTGGGTGAGACGATCTTCCTGGCCACGCAGAAGCAGGAGGACTTGAGCCTCACCAAGGTGCGTGGCTGGACGTGGATGACGCGCGCGGATTGGTCGCGCTCATGGAAGCCGTGGCTGCGGGGTACGGCGCTCGGTTTCCCGATTGGTGCGCTGCCGGTGGGAGGTGCGGAGATTCCCACGTTTCTCTCCTACTGGCTGGAGAAGAAGCTTTCGCATCATCCCGAGGAGTTTGGTAAAGGCGCCATTGAAGCCGTTGCCGGGCCGGAGGCTGCCAACAACGCCGCGGCGGCGGGCGTGTTGGTCCCGCTGTTAACGCTCGGTCTGCCCACATCGGCCACGGCGGCAATCATGCTGGCCGCGTTTCAACAATACAATATTCAGCCGGGGCCTCTGCTGTTTACCACCAACCCGGAGTTGGTCTGGGGACTAATTGCCAGCCTCTATGTCGGCAACGTGATGCTTCTGGTGCTGAATCTGCCGCTGGCTCCGCTGTGGGCGCGTTTGCTGGAAATCCCACGGCCGTTGCTTTACGGCGGCATCCTGGTGTTCGCTGCGCTGGGAACTTACAGCTTGAACAACTCCGTATTTGATGTTGGCCTTATGTACGGCGTTGGCGTAGTGGGTTACTTGATGCGGCGCGCTGACATCCCTGTCGCTCCGGCGATTATCGGCCTGATCCTCGGGCCGATGGCTGAACAGCAGTTCCGCCGTGCGCTGGCCATCGCGCAGGGCGACGGCACGGTGTTCTTCACGCGCCCATTGTCAGCGACGCTGCTCTCGCTGGCCGCTTGTGTGCTGATCATTCCCGCGATCATCAAATGGATTGCCCGCCGTCGCGTGACAGTGCCGCGCGCGTAAGCGAGAGGACCCGATGCTGGGGGCGTAGCGGGGGCGGGGCCGCTTGCTTACGCGCGCGGCGCTGTTAACGGCGCCACCTACGATGAAGCGGAGGAATAGGCGCGCAGGCCGGCGCGCCACAGGCTGGTCATCAGGAAAAATACCACGCCGGTAACCGCGAACATGTGCGCGAGCAGCGTTGGCGACGGGCCTTCAAAAAGTATGCGCGTGGGGAATGAAACGATCAGGCCGAAGGGCAGAATAGAGACCAGGATGCGTGCCATCCAGCCCTGAAAGATGCCGTGCGGTCGCGTCATATATTGCTCCGTGGCCCATAAGATTTCGCGCAGGCCGCCGGAAGCGTGTAACCAAAACGTGGGAATGATGAACAGCATACTGAGCGCGTAATGCAGCACCACGCCGACCAGCAGTAGAACAAGAAACAGCAGGATTGAGGCCGCGCCCAGCTTGCCGGGGTAGCGCGCCAGAACCCAGGTCAGAATGCCGCAGGCCATCAAAAGATTTACGAACGAATTGGCGGCGAAGTCCCGAACGCTCAGGACGAACAATGAGGAAACTGGGCGCACGAGGTGGTAATCCACGTCCCCCTTGTTGATGTAGGTGGGTAGCCACCACATATTGTTCGAGAACAGGGTCATATGTACGGCATCCACCACGAAGACGCCGCCGGCGAAGACCAGCATCTGATCGAACGTCCATCCGCCGAGCAGCGGGGTGTGCTGGTAGAGTATCCAGAAAAACGAGATATTCACAATGTTCCAGATGATGTCCATGCCGATGCGGAAGAAGAAATCGATGCGGAACTCCATGGCCTTGCTGAACGAGAATCGTATGAAGGCGGCGTAGAGCCGAAGATAGCGCATCATATGCCCACCCCGGTGTACTGCAAATTGCCGCGGCGCCAAATCAAGCGAAAAACAAATGCGAAGAGGAGGCACCATCCCGCGGCGATCGCCAATCCCGTGGCCCACTCCGACATGGACGCGCGACCGAGCAGAACACGCACCGGGAGCGAATAAAGATAAGCGAAGGGAAGCGCGTCAAGAATAGGCCGGGACCACGGAGGGAACATGTCCAGAGGCAGCAGCAGTCCGCCGAGCAGCGATGCGGTGAAGCGCGAGGCCACCACCAGACTCCAAACATTGTCAGCCCAAAATGCCACGGCCTGAATGGGCAGCAGCAGCAGATAGTGCAGCAGATTGGCCACCGCCAGCGAGAGCACATACATGGCGACGGTGCCAGAGGTGATGTGAATCTCATCCGGAATGCCGATCAGCAACGGGGCCGCAAGGCCGAAAAAAATCATCTGCAATATCTGCGGCGCAAGCCTACCCGCCTGTTGCGCGTACTTCACCGCGGCGTAGGGAACTGGATAGAGCAGGTAGCGGGAGAGGCTGCCGTCGTAGATGTCCTGCGACGCGGCCAACTCGACCTCATTGGATTGCGCGACGCGGCCGGTGAGCGAGGCGAAGACGTAATAAAGCAACATGCCGCTGACCGAGTAGCCGGCGATCTCGGTTTTTCCGGACGAGGAAAACATGGCGTGGGTGATGGCCCAGAACACGCTGAAACTGACGGCGATGCCGCCAAGCGAATTGATCCAGAAGTCGGCGCGGTAGGACATGCGCTTGCGCGCCTCCACGCTGAAGATGTGCCACAGCAGCGTGGGCCTCATTGCTCCTCCGTGGAAGACATCGCTTGGTGTTGAAGGTCCGGCTGGCGGGCGCGCTGAATGCGCTCGATCACCGTGCCGATATCGGCGTCCTCGATGGCCAGGTCGATGACCGGCAGACGGCGCAGCAACTCGGCGGCCGCTTCCGCAACGCGCGCGCGATCCACGCGCAAGCGCACCATGTCCGTGGTGCGCTGCTCGACCACGCCGAGCAAGCCCAGCCCGTCCGCCTCATTCGCTATCGTTGGCGCTGCTGTGTCCATTGCGTCCGGCTTGCGTAAGTGCGCGGTGATGACTTTGTGATCCGCGTAGTCAGCGACGACTTTTTCGAGCGAGCCGTCGAAGACGATCTCGCCTTCGCGCAGGATGATGATGCGGCGGCAGAGGCGCTCGATGTCCTCCATGTAGTGGCTGGTGAGAATCATGGCGGGGCGGCGCTCGGCCTGGTAGCGCAGCAGAAATTCCCGGATGGCGCGCTGCGCGGTAAGGTCGAGGCCGATAGTCGGCTCGTCGAGAAACACCACGCGCGGGGAGTGCAGCAGCGCGGCGATCAGTTCCATCTTCATGCGTTCGCCGAGCGAGAGCCGCCGAATCTGCACCTGCAACTGATCGCGGACTTCGAGCGTGCTGGTCAGGTCCTCCAGCGTTGCGCGTAATTGTTTTTCGGGTATCTGGTAAATTTCCTTGAGCAGCAGAAAGCAGTCGGCGGCGGGCAGATCCCACCAGAGCTGCGCCTTCTGTCCCATAATGAGCGCAATCTGGCGGCGGAAGCGGTTGTCGCGCTCCCATGGCGTGTAGCCCAGCACGCGGGCGCGCCCGCTGGTGGGGTGGATGATGCCGGCGAGCATCTTCACGATGGTGGTCTTTCCCGCACCGTTCGCGCCGACTAGTCCAACGATCTCACCCTCGCCGATTTGGAAGGAAATGTCCCGGACCGCGTGTTTATCGATATAGACACGATGGAACAATGAGCGCAGCGATCCTGCCAGTCCAGGCTCCTTTTTGTGAATCTGAAAAGTCTTCGAGAGATGTTCAACTTCGATCATGAAGAGGGCCCAGTATCCAATGAAGCGATCCTTCGTACTATACCCGATAGGCTATTGACCCGCCCGAGATTTTGTACCAATCCTTGTGAGAGAGTTTACATCACAACCTGAGGCCGAGAAACTGGGTTTTTGACAGGGCTATAGGCCCCCGGCGCCGGGGGCCTATAGCCGAGCGCCGAGTGCGGCCTGCGGGTGTTGTACT
>SHUM01000062.1 GCA_009691245.1 Acidobacteriota bacterium
AATACATCCTCCCTACTGACGATATAACTATCTCCCGCCAACACGAGTGTGTCAAGCGGATTCAGCATGCCGGTACAGTGCCGCGTCACCGTGCCGCGCGCGTGAGCAAGCGGGCCGATGGAAACCCAACGCCCCGGTTCACTGGGTCTTCTCTCTAATTAAGAAATTACAAAGGCGGGTTTATCGAGCGTGGGTTCTCCGTTGGCCCGCTTGCTGACGCGCGCGGCACTGTCACGCAAAAACGCTACGCGGTGCGGTTCGCTCCAAAATTGCCCAAATTTCCCAGATGGTCGGAGTCGTCGGTGGAATTCGGAGAAAGGGGGACAGCTCGAACTGCGCGATTTCTCGCGCGATGGATAATATGACAAGCAACCTCAGACTGCACGCATCGGTTTCGGCGCGGCATAAGGCGCCAGCATACCGCTGATTCAGGCTCACTCTCTAAAAGTAAATCGCGCAGTTCCGGCTGTCCCCTTCCCACCTTTCCCGTCTGCGAGTGAGACGGCGAAGCCTTCCGTGCGTGCGAAATTATTCCGATACCTGCTCTAGTCTCCACATCGCTGAAGGGGATGCAGAGGTTAGCCGGGGGCAACGCCCCCGGAATGCGAATTCCACACCACCCCGACCCTGAAGGGGTCGCACACATCCCGCGGGGGAATTTTACCCAGACGGAGATGTGCGACCCTTACAGGGTCGGTTCACGTTTTGAGGGTGACGGTTCCGGGGGCGCTGCCCCCGGCTATCCTGTGATTCCCTTGCAGGGAATAGGAAAATGGACGGAAGTTAAGCGGTCGGGGCGGCGGGCCTGGATTGTTGCCAGGCGGCCAGGGCGGCGGCGCGGCGGTTGTGGGCGTTGACGGCAATGATGGTCCAGATGACTGCGGCCACCGCGGCCAGTGGCCACAGGGTGTCTGGTGGGATGAGCGCGGCGAGCGAATCAGCAGTTCCAGGGACCGTGCTGGGCATTCCTGTTGACCCGATTCCACCGCTGGCACCAGACAAACTTGGGAACGGGCAAACTTGGGAAACTTGGGGACAGGCGGAACGTTCCCCATGATTGGTTTGAATTACCGGGGTCGTCGCGAAGAGTATTCATGCAGCTTCGTGGTCCTTCGTTTTGAACCGCTTCCTTACCGCGCGCGGCTCTGTTCGGGCTACACGGTCGGCAAAAATGCTATAACCGTTTTCATTGCATTCAAACTATTGATATGAGCGCGGCGATTCTTGTAAACTGACAGCGCAGCAGCGGCATTCTTCTGCAAACGGAGGGATTATGAAGAGCGTATTGGGGTTGGCAATCAGCACACTGGCATTGATATTTACGGTGTGGATGTCGTTCGCATCGCAAGGGGTCGCGCAAGGGGTCGCGCCAGCGCCGCCGGCCTGGGCATACGGCACTCCGCCCGCTGCAGCAACGGTTCCTGCTGCAAGCGCTGCCGCCCCTCAAGCGGCGCCCCAGGCGGCAACTCCTCCGGCGGCGACTGCGCCCGGACCCCAGGCCGCTCCTGACACCAGCATGAAACGGCTTCCCGGCAGCACCCTGGAGTTCACCCGCGCGCAGATCAGCAACGGCTTTGGACCCGCCGACTGGTATCCGGGCGACCATCCGCAGATGCCCGAGATCGTAGCCCGCGGCCGGAATCCAGAGGCGCGCGCGTGCGCGTTGTGCCATTACCCCAACGGCAAGGGTCGTCCTGAAAACGCCGGGGTGGCGGGTTTGCCGGTAGACTACTTTATCCAACAGATGAACGATTACAAGGCCGGCAACCGCAAGAGCGCGGAGCCGCGCAAGGCCAACACCAACGCCATGATCGCCATCGCCAAGGCGCTGACCGACGAGGAGATCAAAGCGGCGGCGGAGTATTTCGGCGCGATGAAATGGACGCCGTGGATCAAGGTGGTGGAGACCGATATGGTGCCCAAGACCCGCATCGCAGGCGGCCTGTTCGTCGCGCTCGATGGCGCGGAGAAAGAGCCGCTGGGCCGGCGCATCATCGAAGTCCCGGAGCATACCGAAGCCACCGAAGTGACTCGCGACCCGCGCTCCGGTTTTGTCGCGTATGCGCCTGTCGGCAGCATCAAGAAAGGCGAGGCGCTGGCCACCACCGGCGGCGGCAAAACCACGCAGTGCGCCGTCTGCCATGGCGCCGACCTGAAAGGCATGGGACCCGTCCCCGGCATTGCCGGCCGTTCGCCGAGCTACCTGGTGCGGCAAATGTATGACATGCAGCAGGGCGCGCGCAAGGGAATGTGGGCCGAGTTGATGATGCCGGTCGTCAGCAAATTGAGCGAGGAAGATATGCTGAACATCGCGGCGTACACGGCCTCGTGCATTCCCTAGCAAATCATCGGCCGCGCCCGTGGGTAATGCCCGTGATTAATAATTGTCGAGCGCACCTCGCGTATCTGCCGAAGGCCACAGCCGAGCCGCTCCAACTACGTCTGGACATTTTGATCGCTCCGCTTCCGGCTACGCTCCGGCCTTCGGCAGAGCGGAAGACGAATCGCCTTTCAATAAATCGCGCAGTTAAGGCTGTTTCCCTTTTATTCGGCTCTGTGACAACTGCGAATCATTCGCGGCTTCCACGCAGGTCATTATGCGGGGAAACGGAGACAGCCTGAGAGTGTGTCCCCGGTATATTCCCCTTTTGTCCCCTCTTTTATTTCTTTCGCAGTACCCATGTGGTCATTGAGCGTAGATTTTGGACAACCGTGGTCTTCAACGGGTCGGCCAGTTCGCAGCCCAACCGTTCGCTGATCGAGCCGAGCAGCGCTGCGTCCACCAGGTAGCGCTCCGAGCCATCCGGCGATCGGTAGCGGCGTCCGCCGTCGCTGGTATTGTCGCGTCCCTTGTCGTGGTGCTCCTTGTCGTGGTGCTCCTTGATATGTTCCACCTGGCTCTCCATGCCGATCGAGGACCCGAGGCGGCAGAAGAAGAGCCCGCCGGGCTTCAGAATGCGCCAGCATCCCATCAGCATGGACTCGAAGTGCGCGTCGTCCCGGGCGAAATGGAGGACGGCGTTGCTGATAACCACATCCGCGCAGGCATCGTCAAACGACATGCGTTCGACGGGTTCGACTCGAAAATTCGACGACGCCCGACCCGCCGAAAGTCCCGGCGCGAGTTTCCGGGCCAGGCGGCGGACGCTCTCCACCGTCGGCGCGTCTGCGTCCGCGCCGAAAACTTCGTAGCCTTCCCGCAGGAAGTAAACGATGTTTCGACCACCGCCGCACCCTGCGTCCACGATGCGCATTCCGGGCGAGATGCGGCCCTTCAGAAGCTGGTCGAAAAGATAGATATCAATCTGGCCGAATTGCTCTTGCAGCGTGGGTTGGGTCATTCTTAAGAAACTAGACTAGCGGCATGTTGGCGTCAAGTTTCCTGGGAAGTTCTTGCTCTCAAGGGTCTCCATCCTACTCCTGCTACTGCCCAAAAATGGTGTGAAAGGGAACCGCCTGAACTGGGTGATATATTTTCATCAGAACTTCTTTGCCTGAGCGGGATGCGGCCCAGGTGCTTGCAGCAGCCGCCCTCCGGCAGCAGGCCGCGGTTTTAGCGCCGCCAACCACGTGAGTCTAACTCAATTGATCTCCCGCGCCGAAAATAATTCACGCAGTTTTGCCTGTCCCTATTTTCTCCCCTGTCTCCTCCCCTGTCTCCTCCTAAGTCGAGCACTTCCCCATTTTTTCTTGTCAGACTGGTCAGACTCAATAATTTGGATTTTTTAGTGGGAGTCGCGGGCGAATTGCATCGGGGAAATTGATCTGAGTTGCTTTCGAAACCTGAATCGCCAACTCCGATTCGCTATCATCCTGGGGCGACCGCAAATCTGGTCAGAGTGGTCAGAACTGTGAACGTGTGCACTTTGGGCGCGGTGAATTCCTCGGATGATTTGTCAGGGCGGTTGGCCGCGCGCTGAGGGCGAATCTTAGGCGAATTTGGCGACTCGACATTTACCTGTTGGTTACTCGTTTTCGAGACCCATCCACTTGGCCCTGATCCGGAGTGAGACGGAGTTGGACGTCCCGCCTTCGGGTGGAGGATTGTAAGTGGTAACGGGAATCGTTGGGTCGCCGAAGACGCCGTTGTTTTGCAGCGGGCCGGGGACGTTGAAGGGATTGGGCAGCGCGCTGCGGACCATCGCGCCGGGAACCTTGGCGCGCAACGTGCGCGGGTTGACGAAGGTGGTGGGCACGGCCACGCCGTTCACCTTTACTACGGTCGAGCCGGTGTAGCCCACGCCACGGACGGTCAGTTCGAAATCCGCGCCACCTTCCACGATGGTATGCGGCGCGATGGCGCTGATCTCCGGGGTGGGCGTGGCGCCGGAGATGCGGCGCGGCGGCTGCGTGAAGCTGTAGTACGACGACGTGTAGCCCAGCTGGATGAACTCGCCGGCCTTCATCACGCGCTCGATCTTCTTGGTGTTGCGGATATCCCGCAGCGGATCGGCTGAGAGGACCACGAGGTCGGCGAATGATCCGGCGGCGAGCGTGCCCACCAGTGGGTTGCCGCGCGCACCCTTTTTTCCCGCGAGCTTTTCCGCGGACCAGCCCGTCGCCGATTGCAGCGCCTGCATCGGCGTTAGCCCCGCCTCGACGAGCATCTCCATTTCCTGATGCAGGCCCAGTCCCACGGTGCCGCCGGTTACGGTGTCCGTACCCGCATGGATCTTGCCACCCAGCTCCACCCAGCGTTTCACGAAGCGCTTGCTGATCTCGTAGCCAGCCTTGAATTCCATGAGGTCGGCGGGCGCGATATGCGGCATCATCATCTTGTTCTCATACTTCTTTGAGAAGTTGCGAGCCTCATGCAGGCGCTGCATCACGGAGTGCGAGATGCTCTGCGGATAGTAGGCCGCGAGGCTTTGGTCTTGCAGCAGTTGATAAACTTCCTGCTCGAACTCGGCGGCGCGCGGGCTGAATGATCCCATTTCATAGAGCTGCGTGGGATTCAGATACGCGCCGGCGGTGATGGTTTCGCGCATCAACTGCTCGGTGCGATTGGTGTCGCGCAGGAACGCGGCCCAGTGCAGATACTTGCCCGCCTGAAAGTCGGCGTGCTCCTGCTCGGTCATCTGCGGGACGGCGAATCCCCAGAGATGCTCGATGACGTCGAGGCCGCGTCCCACCGACTCGACGGCGTTTTCGGTGTGGCCGAAGATGATCAGGCCGGCGCGATGAATCTCGTCGGCGGCCCATGCGTAGGCGGCTTTGGTGGAGTCATTGTAGTCGGGCATCTTGGTGAAATCGGGCTTCTTCTCGATCCACGCGCGAACGTTCTTGCGAACTTGATCCTCGCTCATGGCGCCGTTGAAATCGGGCCGCCCGGCGGAATCATAGAGACGCGGAGTGCGATAGGAAGCGCTGCGCGAAGCCGCCTTCACGCGCGGCAGGTCGGTGCCGATGCCCAGTGCGGAGGTTACGCCGTGATTCAGGAACAGCTCGCCCATCCACTCTTCATAGTGAACGTGCGAGTCGATCAGGCCGGGGATGATGAACTTGCCCGCCAGATCCATCACCGTCGCGCCGGCGGGCACGGGAGTATTCCTGCCGCCAAGGGCGACGATCTTGTCGCCCTGAATTACGACGACCGCATCGACGATGGCGGCATCGCCCACACCGCTGATGACGGTGGCGCCACGCAGGACGGTTGTTCCGACAGGTGTTCCAGCGGGCAGGTTCTGCGCTTGCGCGGGGACTAAGCACTGCCCAGCAATGGCGATGGCAAGCAACAGAATGAGATTCCTTATGGTATCCATCATTACCGTTGGCATTACCGTTGGCACTATTGTAGGCATCTGCTAACCCTCCATGTGGACCGGCGACGGCAGCATTCCCGCAACACATAGTAGCAATTCTTTATCGCCCTGCGTAGGCATTATGGACTAAAATTACAGGGGGTCAGTTTGACATTGCGTCTTGACCCAAACCAGGGCAGCGCACCAACAGGGCGCAATTACCTTCGACATCATGGAATCATTTAAAAATGACTGACACCATTTTCCACGCACCGCTCTGGCGCGCCGCCGCGCAAAAATGTTTGAACGTATTGGTAGCGTGGTTGCTGCTGGCACTGCTACCGTGGTACGCCTACGCGCAGGGTGCGCCTCAGGCGGCGGCAGCAGCAGCAGCAGCAGCGGGAAGCCAGTGGACGGTTGAGGCTCCGCCCGCCAAGGAATTGAGTCCCGGGCACGGGCTGGTGAGTCCGCTGACACATGCCGTGCGCACCACTGTCCCGATCGTGCTGAATGGCGTGATGGACGAGGCGATCTGGGCCGCCGCGCCGCCGGTCAGGCGGTTGATCCAGCGCGATCCGAAGATGGGCGAACTCACCAGCGAGCCCACCGAGGTGCGCATTCTTTTCGACACGGACAACCTCTATATCGCCGTTTATTGCTACGACGCAGAGCCGCAATCCATCGTGGCCACCGAGCTGCGCTACGACGCCGAGATGGAGGGCGACGACATCTTCGAGGTGATGATTGACACCTTCCACGATCATCGCAGCGGCTACCGCTTTCGCGTCAACCCGCTGGGGACGATTCGCGATCAGTCGGTGGGCGAGGAAGGTCTTATCGTCAACGAAAATTGGGACGAGAAGTGGGAGGCGAAGGCGCGTATAACCAACGAGGGCTGGTTCGCCGAGATGCGTATTCCGTTTGCGGCCATGCGTTTTCCCGAAGGCGACAATCTGCGTTGGGGCATCAACTTTCACCGCACCATCATCCGCAAGAACGAGGACTCGTTCTGGTCCGGCTACAATCGCGGTTATACGCTGACACGAATCTCCGGCGGCGGGCACATGGATGGCCTGGAGGGAATCAAGGGCATGCGCCTGCGCGTGAAGCCCTACGTCGCCGGACGCATGGTGCAAACGCCGGAGCTGCGCGGAACTCACAGCGTTCTGCTGGGCGATGTGGGCATTGAGGACGCCAAGTTCCTGATCACTCCGCAGTTTGCTTTGGACATGACCGTAAATCCCGACTTCGCGCAAGCGGAAGTGGATCAGGCACAAGTAAATCTGTCGCGCTTCAATCTGTTCTTCCCGGAGAAGCGCGAGTTTTTCCAGGAAGGCTCCGGCATCTTCCAGTTTGGCACGGGCAGCCGTTTCGGCACGTCGTCCGATCTGATCGTGTTCCACAGCCGGCGCATCGGATTGAACGACCGCCGCGAGGAGATTCCCATCCTCGCGGGGTTGAAGTTGAGCGGCAAGCAAGGCCCGCTGGAGATTGGCGCGCTGAATATGCAGACGCGCCGCCGCGAGTTTTCAGACGGCATCCGCTCCAATGAGCCCAGCCAAAACTTCACTGTCCTGCGCGCGAAAGTCACGGTGATGCCGCGCTCCTACGCGGGCTTCATCGCCACGCGCAATACGGGGAGCCGTCTGGGCGGCGATAATCGCACGCTGGGTTTTGACACCAACTTCTCGCTGAAGCGCTATCTGAACCTGCAGGGGTTTGTCTCGAAGACGTTCACGCGCAGCCTCCAGGAGAAGGCCTGGGCCGGCAAGGCGGCTATTGAGTGGAGTTCCGACCACTATCAATACAGCGTGGAGCACATGCGCGTGGACGAGAATTACCGGCCCGAGATGGGCTACGTGAGGCGCTTCGAGGCCGGTTGGAATGGACTCGAGCAGACCAAGCTGGAAGCCGCATACAAGCCTCGGCCCGGCTGGGAGGGCGTGCGGCAATTGAATTTCTCCACCGCCGTGGACTACTTCACCGACCGCGCTGGACTGCTGGACACGCGCGAGGCGCGCGGCGCGGCCAGCATGACGTTTCAGAGCGGCGACATCATTCGCTTCGGCATTGCCCGCTACTTCGAGCGGCTGCAAACTCCGTTTCGCATCGCGGGCGGCGGAGGCACGGTGCCGATCGGCGACTATCGCTTCAATCGTTATAACGCGCAGTACACACTGTTCAGCGGCAAAACGCTCTCCGGTAATTTCAACTTTGAGCGCACCGGTTATTATGACGGCTCCATCTCCACTTTTACGACCTCGCCCTTCTGGAGGGCCAACGCGAATTTTTCGCTGTCGCCGGGATTTGCGTGGAACCGAATTACGCGCTTGGGTAATTCGTTTGATACGCGTCAGTTGAATCTGGTGGGCAACTATTCGCTCAGCCAAAAGTGGCTGACGCGCTCGACGTTCGTGCTCAACAGCCAGGACCATAGCGTGCTGATGAATTTTCGCGTGAACTACCTCTACAAGCCCGGCGACGATCTGTTCCTGGTCTACAGCGAGTCGAGAATTTACGGAGATTTGAGCGGTCTGGTGAATCGCGCGCTCATCGCCAAGCTAACTTACTCCGTGGATTTCTAGCGCTGGGTGCCATGGAGGCAGAAAACATTTCCTGCGCTGTCATTCTGAGCGCAGCGAAGAACCTGCTTTTATTCTCCGCTTACAAGAAAAAGCAGGTCCTTCGCTGCGCTCAGAATGACAGCAAGTTGAAATTTGTGAATGGAAGTAAATGATCCAGTCCCGACCAATATTCTTAGAGGAACCTTTTACATGCAAGTTAAGCCATCCGAACTGAAGCCGCGCGAGTTCTACCGCATCCTGATCTCGGCGGTCGCGCCGCGTCCCATCGCCTGGGTATCAACCATAAGCAAGGATGGCGTTGCCAATCTCGCGCCGTTTTCATTCTTCAACGCGTTGTGCGGAGCTCCGCCACTGCTGGGATTTTGTCCCGGTATCCGCGCGCGGGAGGTCCGCGAGGCGCTCGGCTCGCCGGTGAAAGACACGCTGCAGAATATCCGCGACACCGGCGAATTCGTGGTGGCCGTGGTTACTTACGAAGTGGCCGAGCGCATGAACATGACGGCGGGCGATTATTCAGCTTCGGTGGATGAGTTCCAGTTGGCGGGCGTTACGCCCCGCGCGTCGCAGATGGTGAAGCCGGCGCAGGTGGCCGAATCCCCGGTGAACTTTGAATGCAAGGTCTACCAGATTCTCGATTTCGGCACCGAGACCTCCGGTGGCAGCATGGTGATCGGCGAGGTGGTGGCCGCCAATCTTGCGGAGAGTGTTCTAAAGGATGGGCGCATCGACGGCAACTTGCTCGATCTGGTGGGACGCATGGGGGGCAATCAATACAGCCGCACCACGGACCGTTTCGACTTGGCCAGGCCGGCGATGGAAGCGCCACAGGGGCAACTCGGTTAGTGGTCCGCCTGAACTCCGAGGCTTGAAACTTCCATCATGAAACTGAAAGACAAAGTGGTCATCATCACCGGCGGCAGTCGCGGCATCGGCCAGGCCGTCGCCATGCACTGCGCGCGTGAAGGCGCTCGCGTGGGCATCTGCTCGCGCACCGCCGCGGAGATGGATGCGGCGCTCGGCCCGCTTCGGCAGCTCTCTTCCGCCGCCGCCGGATGGCCCTGCGATGTCTCTGAAGAAGAGCAGGTCGCCGAGTTTGTTAGGAAAGCGCAAGCTCACTTCGGGCGCATTGATGTCCTCATCAACAATGCCGGCGTCATGACCCGCCCTGTGCCGATCACGGAACTGGAAGCGCGCAAGTTCGACTATGCCATCAGCGTGAATCTGCGCGGCACGTTTCTGATGAGCAAGGCCGTGGTCCCCATCATGCAGAAGCAGCGCGTCGGGTCGATCATAAACGTCTCCTCCATGGTGGGGCGCGGCGCCTACGCGAACTTCGTGGGTTACGCAGCCTCCAAGTGGGGCATCGAGGGAATCACGGTTACGCTGGCGTCTGAGTTAAGCACTGATCGCATCCGCGTCAACTCGGTGGAGCCCGGCTACGTGGCCACCAAGATGACCGGCTACCAGGGCAGCAAACCCGAGTCCGTTACCGACGTTTTCGTTTACCTCGCCTCGGACGAGTCGAAATCAGTAACCGGCAAAATGCTCAGTTCCTCCGGCTGGAAATCGCAAGTCAAGTAACAGCACAAATTAAACAATCTAACCGTTGACCTCTGCGGCTGACTGGCATAGAATTTTTACGTTCTTATTCATTCCTCGTTCGCCCCATTGGAACTACCAATCGGGTCGAGAAGTTAAGTCCAGAATTAGGGAGTCTCCCATGGCAGAAGGCAAATTTTCCGGGCCGCCCGCTGAAGGTACAACTGATTGCGGAAACGGGTGCCCTGATAATGCTCACGACAAGCCGCGCAGCGGGCTGTCGCGCCGCGATTTTCTTAAGCGCAGCAACGCCGGCGCTGTCGCCGTTGGCGTGATGACCGGCACGGGCTTCACCGCCGCGCTGATTGAGCCTGCCCAGGCTCAGGTCGCCGCCAAGCCCGCCGCCAATGCCGCGCCGCCTGCGCCGTTGAAGTCGCGGAAGCTGACGCTGGATATCGACGGCAAGAAGCACGACGTTACCGTCGATGTGCGCGAGAGCCTCTGGGAGACGATGAACTACCAGCTTGGGCTGGCCAACTCCAACCTCGGCTGCGACCGCGCGCAGTGCGGCGCCTGCACCATTCTGGTGGATAGCAAGCCGGTGAACGGCTGTACGGTGCTCTCGGCGCGCAACGGGCGCGGCCAAAAAATTATCACCGTCGCGGGCATCAGCAACGGCCCCGGCGTGGCGGGACTGCATCCGGTGCAGCGCGCATTCTGGCTGGAGGGCGGATTCCAGTGCGGCATCTGCACACGCGGATTTGTGATGGCCTCCTACGCGTTGCTTCAGAAGAATAACAAACCCACCAACGATGAGATCAAGGAAGCGCTGGCCGGCAACATCTGCCGCTGCGGCGAGTACCCCAAAATCCTCAGCGCAGTGCAGAAGGCCGCAGCCGAGATGCGCGGCGAGAAGGTTGTCTATACCGCGCCACTGATCACGGGCGATGTGCCGGTGGCAGTTTCTGCGCCGGTTGCCAACGCCATCACCAAACAGTTCGAGTTTGCCTCGCCGCTCGGTACCATCGAGCAGTATGACGACTTGGCCAGCGAGCTGAAACAGCGCCCCGGCATTGTCGGCGTGGCGGGCAGCGAGCGCACCATCGCGCCCACGTGGGACCCGGCGAAGATTGATGAGGCTGGCGTGCGTCGTGCATTGGCCGAGCTGGGACACGCTGTTAGGTAATGGGGATTAGGGAATAGGGAAGCCCGCGAGAGAGTTTTTAGGAGAGACGTTATGGCACTCAAAGTGGATGCGCTAAAAGTTGTGCAGGACCCCGCATACGCGGCTAGTCTGAGCGATGAGCACTGGCAGGCGCTCACCGACGACCCGGAGTGGAACCTGCTGGTGGGCGAACAGCGCGAGATGGTCGAGCCGGTCTATGAAATCTACGGCCACCGGCTGGGTATCCCCGCGCCACGCCCGCGCGCCGAAGTGTTGCTGGCCCAGGCGCAAATCGCGCAGGCGCAGGTCGCCGCCAAGTCCGCGGTTACCGCCAACGCGACTGATGCCGCGGGAGGCACTGCTGGATTTCAGGTCGTGGGTACCCGCGTGCCGCGCCTGCATGGCTACGGCGTGGTAACCAACGTCGGCCAGTACACGCAGAACATGCGCATGCCCGGCATGTTGCACACGCGCACGCTGCGCAGCCCGTATCCACACGCGAAGATCAAGAAGGTGGACCTGACCAAGGCCCGGATGCTGCCGGGCGTGATTGCAATTCTATCGCGCGATACGTTGCCCGCCGAATACCGTGACGTAAAGCTGGGCAGCGGCCCGCCGGATCGCTATCTATTCAATGAGGAAGTATTTGAAGTGGGTTCGCCGATTGCGGTCGTCGCCGCCGAGAACGAACATATCGCCGACGAAGCTACGCATCTGATCGAAGTGGAGTACGAGATTCTTCCCGCTACGCTCGACATGATGGAAGGGGCGCTCGCCAGCACCGTCAAGCAGTGGGAGAGCGAGGAAGACGGAACCATCATCGCCAGGACGCCGCCACTGGTGCGCGGCAATCCCGACGGCGCGCGCGCCGACATCAACCTCGACTCCGTGCTTACGCGCTCGACCGAGCAGCACATGCCGCTGGAGATGACCAACTCGCTAATGTATTGGGATCAGGATCGCCTGGTCGCCTACTACACCAACCAACACGCGCACGGCTCGCGCTCCGGCCTGTCGCAGGCGCTGAAGATTCCCGTGAATCGCGTGCGCGTGATTCAGCCCGGGTACGTGGGTTCCGGCTACGGCTATCGCTCCGGCATCGATCTGGCCGAGATTCATGCGGCAATACTTGCAAAGATCACGGGTCGTCCGGTTAAGAACATGTATACGCGCGAGGAGGATTTCGTAACACGCACGCATCGCCCCGAGTTCCGCAATGAGATGAAGTTCGGCGTCAACCGCGACGGAGCCATTCAGTACGGGCAGTTCCGTGTCTTCGGCAACGTGGGCGCGCAGCGCGGCGGCGCGGCCAACGGCGCATGGTTCATCATGCAGACGCTTTACAAGATTCCCAACCTGAAGCTCGAAGCGATCGACGTTTTCACGAACAGCTTCAAGTCCGGCCCGTATCGCTGCGTCAGCCATCCCAATGGAACTTTCGCCATGGAGATGATGATGGAGAAGGCCGCCTACGCCATCGGCATGGACCCGGTCGAATTCCGCCTGAAGAACCTCAACGAAGAGGGCAACCCCGAGACCAAGAAACCTTACAGCAATTCCGGCGTCCGCGAGTGCATCACCAAAGCCGCCGAGAAGATTGGCTGGAAGCAGAATTGGCACGCGCCGCGCGCCAAGCAGGTGCGTCCGGGAGTGTTCCACGGCATCGGCCTCGCCGCGCACTCGTGCAGCCACGGCGGCGGGACCAACCCGGCCACGGGGCAGGTGATCGTCAACTCCGATGGCAGCGTGCAGTGCGTCTCCGGCTCGACTGAGATTGGCCCCGGTCAGCGCACCCAGATGGCCATGATTACCGCCGAAGCGTTGGGCGTGCCGCTGCATCGCGTCAGCATCGCGACGTATGTTGATACGGATAACACCACTGATGCAGGCAGCACCTCCGGAAGCCGCCAGACCAATACCGGCGGACGCGGCATGTATGAAGCCGCGATGGACGCCAAGCGACAGATACTGCAGCTTGCTGCCGAAAAGTTTGTGGACGACGCCAAGCGCAAGAATGAGACGCTGCAAGTGGCGGCGGCGGACCTGGACATGCGCAACGGCGAAATTTTCGTCAAGTCAACTCCGGCGCGCAAGCAGCCGCTGGAAGCTGTCGTCAGCGCGTACGGACTGCCTGTGTTGGGCCGCGCCATCTACAAGCAGGACAATGATTGGGAGCGCGCCGCGTGGGCCGCGCACGCCGCCGAAGTGGAAGTTGACACCATGACGGGCAGCATCAAGGTTATTAAGTACGCCGCCGCGCATGATGTGGGCCGCGCTATCAATCCGTTCGCGCTGGAGCAGCAGATCGAAGGCGGCGTGGTGATGGCGCTCGGCGCCGCGCTGATGGAAGAGTTGCTGATCGACCGTGCCACGGGACTGCCGCTGAATCCCAACATGCTCGACTACCGGCCGCCGACGATCCTCGATGTGCCGGAAACGATCGACGTAATTCTGGTCGAGAAGCCCAAGGCCTACGGAGTGTTTGGCGCGCACGGCATCGGCGAGCCGCCCATGGCCCCGCCGGGTCCGACGATCGCCGCAGCGGTGCACAACGCCATCGGCGTTTGGATGGACAGTATGCCCATGACCCGCGAGAAAGTGTTGGCCGGGTTGCGTAACGTACGGTAAGTCGGTTGATTTCGTAATTTGTATTCGTCATTTGTTTTTGTCAGGGCACGACTTTAGTCGTGCCGCTCAGAAGTCGCCGAACGGCGGCTTTAGCCGCTGAGGTTCAGTCTCAGCTCTTGATATGTGGATAGCAGAGGAGTCGGTCATGAAAAGTTTCGAGCTGTATGAGCCTAAAAATGTGCAGGAAGCCCTCGTTGTCCTGAAGACGCACGGCAACAAAGCACGCGCACTGGCGGGCGGCAGCGACCTCGTCGCCGGGGTGATGAAGGACTGGGTTTCGGGCGCAGGCATGCCGCTACCCGACGCGCTGGTGGATCTGTCCACCATCCCGCAGCTCAAGGGCATCAAGGCAGACGCGCGCGGCATCACCATCGGCGCCATGACCACGCTCACCGACATCATCGAGCACAAGGAAGTCATCGCGCGCATCCCGCTGCTGAAGGACGCGGCGCACTCGGTGGCCTCGCAGCTCATCCGCAACTACGGCACGCTTGGCGGCAATCTCAATCAGCGTCCGCGCTGCTGGTTCTTCCGCGGCAAGGATTTCGATTGCTTCAAGAAGGGCGGCGACTTCTGCTATTCCGTCAGCGGCGACAACCGCTACCACGCCATCATCGGCGGCGAACTTTGCTACATCGTACACCCGTCCGACACGGCCACCGCGCTGCTCGCTCTGAACGCCACGGCCAAGGTCGCCGGCCCGACGGGCGAGCGCACCGTCGCCTTCGACAACCTATTCGTCGGCCCGCGCGAAAACATCCTCAATGAAAATGTGTTGAAGCCCGAAGAACTGATGACCGAAGTGTTCATCCCCAATCCCGCCCCCGGCACCCGGCAGGCCTGGACGAAGCTCAAGAACCGCCAGGTTTACGACTTCGCCGTCTGCGCCGTAGCCACCGCCTTCACGGTGGAAAACGGCACATGGAAAGACGGCCGCATCGTGATGGGCGGCGTCGCCCCGGTCCCCTACCGCGCGCTGGTCGTCGAGAACGCCATCAAAGGCAAGGACATCAAAGCCGCCATCAAACAAGCCTCCGCCGCCATCCGCACCGTCGCCCGCCCCATGAGTATGAACGCCTACAAAGTAGACATCGCCGCCAACATGCTGGAGCGCACAATCCTGGCCGGACTGGCGTAAAGTTCCAGAGTGATGCCCAAAGGAGAAATGACTCTGCCTTCACCGCGCCAAAATGTCTTGATCGCATACGAGAAGCAGTCGATCGCTTCGATTGCGTTCTAAGGACACTCGGTGATATGAGTGGAGACTTTTTTAAATACGAAGATAATAAGCGGCTTTCCTTGGAAGAGATGGTCGGAACCCTTGCTGACATGCTTTGGTGGCCGGATGTCGCCCGGTCGCTTGCTCAAGAAGGTGTAGCCCTCATTGAGCAAATCTCATATGACGCAGAGGTCTTCAGAACGACCCCCGAAGCCACCTAGGATTTTCTTCGGGTAAAAGCGATGGATGGCATCGTCAGAGCATATGAAGGGCGGCGGGAAGATCTGGAGCGAATTATGCAACAGATGGATTCCATGCTTCAGGTTGTTCGGGAATCAGAATCGGAATTGTTTAAGCCTCCCACGATTGACCCTATCCCATAAATATGGGACACTATCTCCATGAAGACCACTTTGGAGATTCCCGATCCTATCTTTCGGCGCGCCAAGGCCAGGGCTGCAGAGCAGAAGATACCACTGCGTCAGTTTGTGAGCGATGCGGTTGAAGAGAGGTTGAAGGCGAGCGCTCCCAATCGCGCGGCTGCGCGTGCCCGTCTGTTCGGCGGCTTGCGGCATCTACACAAGGAAACTGCTCGCATCAATCAGATTGTCGAAGAGGAATTTGAGCAGATTGATCCGGAGGAGTGGAATTGATCTCCGGGCTGGTTCTCGATACCAATGCGGTATCCGCGATTGCGGATGCTGAAACTTCGATAGCAAAGTTCTTCAAGCACGAGGGTGATATCTGCATTCCAGTTGTTGTGATGGGAGAATACCGGTTTGGCATTTCACAATCCCGGCGTAAGGCGGATTGCGAACGATGGCTAGAGGCGATGATCTCAAGCTGCCGGATTTTGGACATTACGGATGAAACTGCCAGTTGGTACGCGCGGCTACGCCTTCAGCAAAAGACGTCAGGAAAGCCGATACCTTCCAATGATCTGTGGATCGCTGCCTTATGTCGTCAGCATTCCTTGCCGATTCTAAGCCGCGACCGCCATTTCGACGTAGTCACCGGGCTGACGAGAATAACCTGGTAGCAGGGGCGCAATACCTGTCGTAATACTTACTTCGTTCCACTCCCAAACCGCTGGTTTGCCCACTTGGCTACGTAATCGAAGAAATTCTTGACGCTGTTGTTGTAGGGGCCGCCCGCGCAGTCGGTGCAGGGTGTGATGCCGTGGACTGCGCCTTCGATGGTGATGAAATCCTTGTCGGCGCTCTTGGCTTGCTCGAGGAAATATTCGCTGTCGCTGACGAAGTAGTGCGCGCCCATGGCGGTGATCAGCACGGGAACGCTAATGCTGCGCAGCGCGCAGGGTACGGAGTTGTTGGTCGAACACCAGTCGATCTTGCCGTAGTCGAGTGAGTCGGTCGAGCGGATGGCGTTGGCGCTGAGGAAGCTGGTAACGGTGAGGATGCGCACGCCCTGCTCAAATGTCCCGTTGATGGCCGCGCGCGTCAGGTCAGGTGGGCGCACGCTCTTGATGATCTCGGTCGAGATAGTCCCGTCGTTCTTGAGCATCTTGTGCGGCTTCTTGGTGCAGCACAGGAGCGACGTATCGAGCGCGAAGATGTTGGTCGAGCGGTCGGCGGCGCGCGGAATGTTGATTTGATCGTTGTCCGGATAGATCCACTTGCCGGCTTTCATTTTGGCGCGCATGTCGAGCGCCTTGTCGATCCAAGCGTTCAGGCGCTTGGCCTGCGCGGCGCTGTAGCGCTGGACGAACTCGGGGGAATATTTTGACACGCCCTTGGGGTTGTAGCCGTTCGCCGGGCTGAATGGGTCGAGCGCGGGGTCAACAATGTCCGGGCGGGTCTCGTCCTTCACCGCCGGATTGATGGCGCGTAGATTGTTTACCGCGATGGCCGGATGAGCGTCCACGATGATTACGCCATCGGCGCGCGGCAGGCCCGCCAGAGTGTTGTCGCACCGCGTCAGCTTGTTCGCACCCTGGCAATATGCCGGGCCATTTTCGGCGACGGCCTGATAGAACGTGGTGGTTGCGCCGCCGCCGCTGTGGCCGAACAGGATCACCTTGGCCACGCCTACCTTGTTGCGTAGATACTCGACGCCGGGCTTCAGGTCGAGCGGCATCTTCTCCCAATCGACCAACGCCTCGTTGTTCTCCGTGCGCGGATTCAGGCACAGCACGGCGAAGCCGCGCTTCGCGAGCTCCGTGCAGCCGACATGGTTCATCACGTTCGAGGTGCGATGCACGATGAGGAAGCCGACGGTGGGATTGGGATTCGCGTCCGGCTTGTAGAGCGCCGCCTTCACGCCGCCTGGCAGCGGGACGAAGAGCGGGTTGCTCTGCGCGCGCGCGGTGAGCGACGCGAGGGACAGGTAGGCGATGCAGATCGCGACATACCGCATAAGGAAAAACATGAAACGGGGCATAGACGTATCTCCTTGGTGCTACAAATGGTGCTACAAATTCCGAAGTGTAGTTTCACTGGTGGCCGAGAACTGCAACACGGATTGAATGCAGTTGAGCAGCCAGCCGTGGATGACGCCGTTGGTGGCGATGTAGCCGCCCTCGGAGTGCAGCCACGAGTTGCCATTGATGTCGGTGAGCACGCTGCCGGAGCGCGCCAGAATTACACTGGCCGCGGCCACGTCCCAGATGCTCAAGTCCATGTGCCAGTAAGCGTGGAAGCGTCCCGCAGCCACGTTGCACAGGCCGAGCGCGGGCGACCCCATCAGACTGAGTTCGTTTACCTGATCGAGCATCAGTCCCACGACCATGCGCGTCTTGTCGCGCCGCTCACCCGAGTGCGGCCAGTCTGTGCCTATCACGGAGGCTGACCATGCTTCCTGGCCCTCGGAAATTTGCTGGACGAAGATGCGCTGGCCGTTCAGCGTCGTTGGCGACCCGGTTGTCGCGGAGAACATCTCGTCGCGCGACGGGTCATAGACCACGCCGAGGTGTATCTCTCCCTGCGTGCGTAGCGCGATGGAGACAGCATACCAGGGAATACCTTGCGCGTAGTTCATGCCGCCGCAGATGGGATCGACTATCCACAGTTGCGGTGCATCCACGGGCATGGGCGCGTCATCCGGGCCTTCCTTGGCGAGGATCGCGTCGTTGGGAAAAGCGGCCAGCAGTTCGGCGCAGATTTCACTCTGCACGGCCAGCGCCGCCTCGGGCATCACGTCGCGAAGGCCCTTCCACTTGCAATAGCCGATCTTGCCCAGTCGTTCGCGCGCAACACTTCCACCGCGTCGCGCGGCCTTCTCGGCGATATTTAAAGCGTCATTTAAGTCGGCGGATGTCATCGAATGCTTGCTCACTACCATCGGTTCTGTAGGTTTATGGATGGACGCCGGCGATTTTCACGCGCACTCGATAGAGCGCCTTGCGAGCGGTGACGAAAAGTGTTTTGCCGTCGTCGCCGCCAAACGCCATGTTCGATGGCTGCCACGGAAATGTGAGTGTGCCCAGGTGTTTGCCGTCGGGCGAGATGATCCACAGGCCGCCAGCGCCGGTGCAGTAGATGTTGCCCTGTTGATCGACCTTCATGCCGTCTGGATTGCCCGGCGCTTTCTCGCCGCTCATGTCGACGAGGACCTTGCGATTGGTGATGGTGCCGTCCGGCTTAACGTCGAAACGAAGAATGGTGCGCGCGACGTTGTCATTCACGTAGAAATATTTTTCGTCGGGCGAGAAGGCCAGCCCGTTTGGTCCGATGTCGCGGATCAGCAGATGCAGCTTGCCGTCCTTCAACATGAAGACGCCTCGGTAGGGCAACTCTTTCTTCGGGTCAGTGTCGCCGCCGCGCAGCGCCGAGGGCGGATCGGTGAAGTAGAGCGCGCCGTCCGAGCGATAGACCAGATCGTTGGTGCTGTTCAGGCGTTTGCCCTCAAACTTGTCGGCCAGCACGGTGCGCTTGCCGTCCGGCTCGATACGCACAATGGCGCGGTCGCCCATGGCGTTGAACGTGACGCGGCCCTGCTGGTCGAGGGTGATGCCGTTCGAGCCGAGATTGTAGAACACCTCGCCACCTTCGTTCACTTCGCGGCCCACGCCGGTGGTGTCGCCGCCGGTGTAGCCGCTGGGATCGAGATACACGGAGACTTTGCCGTCCGGCGTCCACTGGTGAATCTTGTTGGCGGGGATGTCGCTGAACAGCAGGTAGCCGCCCTTACGCACCCACACTGGCCCCTCGGTAAATCGATAGCCTTCGGCAATTTTTTCAATCTTCGCGTCGGCAGCGATGATCTTGTCGAGCGCCGGGTCGAGGCGAATCAAGGCCGGAGTTGGCGCCGGCGATTGAGGCGTTTGTGCCCGCATCGCCACACCCGCCATGGTCAGCGCCATTGCCAGCGACAGTCCTGTAAGGCCTGTAATGCCTGTAAGGCCGGTAAGGAACGATACAATCATCCGGTGCATAGCTTTTCTCCCGCGCAAGTTTTCCCTACTTCCCACTGCCTACTCACTACTCTCTGTTTTATCGAATGGCCACGGGCGCAACGGTTGAGCCGGTCGCGCCTTTGAGTTTCAGCGGCTGCACGATGAATGCGAACTCATACGCGCGGGCGCGGCCCAGCGCCGCCAGTCGCATATTTTCGAG
>SHUM01000063.1 GCA_009691245.1 Acidobacteriota bacterium
TTGTGAGAAATGCAGGCTAGACCCTCATCCCGAGTGCTAAAATAACTCTTCCGCTCACCGTTTCTTATCCCCGATCGGGTGATTGAGGCGCACGGGAGTGGCGTTCAAGGAGAATCATGGCTGTAACGGGTGCGGGGTTGGAAGGGGTCGTCGCGACGGATTCGCGGCTGTGCTTTATCGATGGCGACGCGGGAATCCTCAGCTACCAGGGTTACCGTATTGAGACTCTGGCGGAGAACGCCACCTTTGAAGAAGTCATTTTCCTGCTGTGGAATGGACGGCTTCCCCAGCAGTCTGAGCTCGCCACGCTGAAAGCCGCGCTGGTGGCGAACCGCGAACTACCCGCCGCGGTAGAGGCGTTCCTGGCCGGCGTGCCCAAGGGCGCCGGAGCCATGCATGTGCTGCGCACGGCCGTTTCCATGCTCGCGCTGCACGATCCGCTGATCAACGACAACTCCATCGAGGCCAACGAAAAGAAAGCCGTCACGCTGATGGCGCAGACCGCGACCATCGTCACCACTTTCGACCGCTTGCGTAACGGCAAGCCGGTGGTTGCCGGCGATCCGTCGCTCAGCTTCGCGGCGAATTTTCTTTACACTCTCAGCGGCAATCGCCCCGACGACGTCATGCAGCGCACCTTCGACATCGCGCTCACCCTGCACGCCGAGCATGAATTGAATGCCTCCACCTTCGCCGCGCGCGTCACTGCGGCGACGCTTTCCGATATTTACTCCGCCATCACCAGCGGCATCGGCGCTCTGCGCGGTCCGCTGCACGGCGGCGCCAACGAAGAAGTCATCCGCCTGCTGCTCGAAGTGCATTCCGCCGAAGAAGCACTGGCGATGATCAAGGACAAGCTGGAGCACAAGATCAAGATCCCCGGCTTCGGCCACCGCGTGTATCACACCACCGACCCGCGCGCCGCCAGTCTCAAGGGCATGGCCAAGGACCTGGGCGAACGCACCGGACACGAAATCCTGTATCGGATCTCCACGCAAATCGAGCAGTACATCAACCAGAACAAGGGACTGAACGCCAACGTTGATTTTTATTCCGCCTCCACCTACTATTCGCTGGGGATTCCCATCGACCTGTTCACGCCCATCTTCGCCGTCAGCCGCATGTCCGGCTGGACCGCGCACGTGCTCGAGCAATACCGCAACAACCGCCTGATCCGCCCGCGCGCCGACTACACAGGCGCGGAGCCGGGCCAGAAGTGGATCCCCATCGCCGAACGCTAGGCGCGCATGCACGAGCTTTCCTTCTTCCGTCAGAATTTGGACGCGATCGCGCTCCGCCTGGCCGACCGCGGATTCACAGTCGACAGGGAGACCTTCCGGTCGCTCGACACGGAGCGCCGCGCCGCGATCACCGAAGCCGAAAAGCTGCGCGCGGACCGCAACGCTCAGAGCCAGGAGATCGGCAAACTCAGCAAGTCCGGCGCCGATACCACGGAGTTGCGCGAGCGCGTCCGACAGATGGGCGAGCGCATGAAGGAACTCGACCAGAAAGCCGCCGAACTGGAAGCGAATTTGCAGGCCATGATGGCGTCGATTCCCAACGTTCCGCATGCCTCCGTGCCCACCGGGAAATCCGCCGACGACAACGTCGAAGTGCGGCGCTGGGGAACTCCTCCGGAGTTTTCTTTCACGCCGAAAGCTCACTGGGACCTCGGGCCCGAGTTGGGCATCCTCGACTTCGAGCGCGCGGCGAAAATCACCGGCGCCCGCTTCGTGGTCTACAAAGGCCTGGGCGCGAAACTCGAGCGCGCGCTGATCAGCTTCATGCTGGACGTGCACACCCAGCACCACGGCTACACGGAAATGCTGCCGCCGTTCATCGCCAACAAGGACAGCTTCTACGGCACGGGCCAGTTGCCCAAGTTCGAAGCAGATCTGTTCAAACTCGAGGGCACGGATTACTACCTGGTCCCCACCGCCGAGGTTCCCGTCACCAATTACTACCGCGACGAGACACTCGATGCCGACAAGCTCCCCATCAAGTTCTGCGCCTACACTCCGTGTTTCCGCAGCGAAGCCGGCTCTTACGGGCGCGACGTGCGCGGCATCATCCGCCAGCATCAGTTCCAGAAGGTCGAGCTGGTCAAGTTCGCGCCTCCCGAATCGAGTTACGACGAGCTGGAAAGCCTGACCAGCGATGCCGAAGACATCCTGCAGCGCCTGGGACTTCCTTACCGCACGGTGGTTCTGTGCACCGGCGACATGGGCGCGAGTTCCGCTAAGACTTACGACATCGAAGTCTGGCTGCCGGGGCAGAACGCGTACAAAGAAATTTCTTCGTGCTCCAACTTCGAGGCGTTCCAGGCGCGCCGCGCGTCCATCCGAACGAAATCCGGCAAGAAGACGGAATTCGCCCACACGCTGAACGGCAGCGCCCTCGCCGTGGGCCGTACCTGGGTGGCGATCGTCGAGAACTACCAGCAGGCCGACGGCAGCGTCATCATCCCGGAAACCCTGCGCCCGTATATGGGCACCGACATCATTCGCGCGGCGTCATAATAAGCCCATACTCGCCTCTGGCGAGTTGCGCGCTATACGTCAAACTGACGTGACGGCGACATCACGGGAGTAATCTCTCAGAACGCCGCTTCCAGACCACTTGTACGACATGCTGACTATGCGAGCCAAACCGGTTGGATGGGGAGCAATACTACCCGTTCGAGTGCATCGCGGCACTTCAGAACGGCAAAAGTCAAGAACACAGCGCCAAAGGCGATCACCCCACGAACCAGAACCGGGCCCCACTTCTGCAACAAGGGGAGCAAATGACCGGTCCGTGGGAGTGTGTCGTTGTCCACGCAAAGCGACAGCGCGGTGACTTCAACACCAAGCACAACCGCCAGGCAAAGCAACCTTCCCACCAGCGTTTGCGTGAAAAAGCGGACCAAGTCAGGAGTATAGCAACGGATTCAGGAGTGCTTCGCTCACAGCGCGGGATGGCCGATTTCCCGCCGCTCGGCGTTATAGGTCAAGTCAGCGTCAAACCGGCATCACGGGATTTATGACCTGAAGCGTTTCATAGTGCGCTTATTTGGCACGATCCTCATGGTAGGGTACGATTGACAACAGGGGCGCGGATCGCTTCAGGGCGAGCGCTTGAGAAGCAAGGTCCTCAAATAGCAAGGAAAAATGACAATGAAATTGGCACAAGCGGCGTTGCTGTTCAGCATGGCGTCGATGGCGGCCTGGGCCCAGGTCAATGTGGGCGGACAGAAGTCCGAACCCGGTCTGCCCTTCACCATGACCACGGTGAGCACATTTGAACTGCCCTGGCGGCTGGCCTTCCTGCCCGATGGCCGCATGCTGGTCACCGAAAAGATCGGGCCCGTTTGGCTGGTGACCCAGAAGGGAGAGAAGATCCCGGTGGACAATACACCCCCGGTCTACTGGCAGCGCCAGAACGGCATGCTGGGCGTGTTCGTCTCGCCCCATTACGCCACCGACCAGAGTATCTATCTCACCTACGTCGAGCCGGGCGACTACGGCGGCGGCCTGGCGCTGGCCCGCGCCAAGCTGAACGCCACTTCCACCGGGGCTAAACTCGAGAGCGCCAAACTGGAGAACTTCGAAGTGCTGTGGCGGCAGATGCCCAAGGGCAAAGGCGGCCAGGAAGGCGGGCAGATCGCCTTCTCGCCCGACGGCCAGTATCTGTTCCTCACGGTGGGCGACCGCCAGCGCATGACCGCCGCCCAGGATCCCAACCAGCCCGAAGGCAAGATCCTGCGCCTGACGCTGGACGGCAAACCCGCCCCCGGCAATCCTCACGCGGGCAAGACCGGCGCGGCCAGCATTCCCCTGATCGATCCGCCGCGCGACACCGAAGTCGCCAAGACCGCCCCGGTGGTCAGCACCTATACCTTGCCCGGCCCCAACCTGACGCCGGCTGAAACCTGGACCAGCGGCCACCGCACGCCCTACGGCATGGCGTTTTCGCCCGCCGGCGAATTGTGGGAGGTGGAGCATGGCCCGGCCGGCGGCGACGAGTTGAACCTGATCGAGAAGGGCAAGAATTATGGCTGGCCGCTGGTCTCCTTTGGCCAGAACTATAACGGCGTGCCGATTCCCAACCACGACCTGCGGCCCGACCTGGCAATGCCGGTGATCTATTGGGTGCCGGTAATCGCTCCGGGTAATCTGATGTTCTACCGCGGCACGCAGACCTTCCCGCAATGGAACGGCAGCGGCTTCATCAGCGGCCTGAGGACGATGACGCTCAACCGCATCACCTTTGACGGCCACGGCGGCGCCAAAACCGCCGAGCGCTGGGATGTGGGCCGCCGCATCCGCGATGTGGAACAAGGCCCCGATGGCTCGCTGTGGATGCTGGAAGACGCCAATCCCGGCGCCCTGATCCATGTGACACCCAAGTGATCGCGCGGAAGGCCTTCCTTAGCGAACGATTTTGCAGCGTTCCGTGATGCCGGCTTCCCGGGGGAGCGCGCGCCGCATCTTGGCTCACAGCGCGTGACCGGCGATTTCCGGCCGCGCTATGAGCGCCTTCAGTGGACCGCTACTTGCCCACCAGATGCGCGGCGTCCTTCTCATTCTCGTTGCAGATGTTTTCCAGAATCTCGCTGTCGGCCAGCAGGTGCATGGTGTGCTTCACCGTGAAGGGCTTGGTGTAGGCTTTAGGATCGTCGATGGTCTCCTCGATCTCCAGGCGCCCGAAGTTCAGGCGGCGGAACCGCTCCGTGACGTGCATCGCGCCGGTGTGCGGATGACCCTTGTTCCCGTCCAGCCAGCCCTGATCCTGAAACCCGATGGTGTCCACCACCAGCGCGTCGCCTTCCCATTTCCCCACCGAGTAGCCCAACCAGGCCGGCTGCGGATCCTTGGGCAGCGGGCGGCCATCGGTGAAGATCTGCCGGAATATGTAACCGGTTTCATAGAGGATCACCACCAGTCCGGGCAACTGCAGGATCTTGAACGGCCGGTTACCGGAGTTGATCCTGGGCACCACCGGCGGCATGCAGTGCGAGTAGGGATCGTCCTTGCGGTTTTCCTGTTCCCGCTCCCTGGCGAGCGCCGCGGCCCAGGGCTGCATCGGGAGATCCGGCTTGATATCGGCGGCGATGTTTTGAAACAGCCGCCCGCTGTCGATATCGTAGAGCCCGGAGAGGTCCGGTTTGCCGTCCGCCAACTTGGGCGCCGGCGCCGCCAGGTTCGGCTTGCCGTTGGGCAAGCGAGGAATCCCCGCGGTCGGGTAGTCCAGCCACTGAGCAAACGCGGGCGTGGGCAGCATGAACGCGAACGCAGTCACGGCCGCCGTCGAGAGAAATACTCTAGCTTTCATCCGGAACCTCCAGTACAGAGATTATCTTACTCCCTAATTCTCACGCTGAGTGAGAGCATTATCGCAGTGATTAGCCATAGCCGCGGCGGTGCTAACAATCTGTCGGGGTACCGCTTCCAGCACTTGTATGATGCTCCGATTTCACAGTGGGTCGTCATGTGGGCTGTTTGACACTGGCGCGCAGGTGCCCGTAGAGTGGGAGTATGGGCTGCCGAATCGGATCCATTGTCCTTGCCGCCGTGTTTTTCATCCTTCAAAGCGGAGATTGCGTAAGTCTATTCTTCGCGAACAGGCAGGCGCACGATTGCTGCCAGAAGGGGCATTGCAGCCGAAACAACCCCGATTCCTGCTGCCAGGTAAGCGCCAAGATGGACCTGACCCAAGTTCAGGCAAAAGATAAAGTGCAGCTACCTGGCCTTGTCGCACTGCTGGTTCTATCGGCGTGGACGCAGCCGGTTATCTTTTCGTCTATGACTGATTTGTGGCCGCGTTATAGAACGGCGTTCGCGCCATCCCCGCCGGGACAATCCGGCAATTTTTCGCTGCCTCTCCTGGTCTGATCCTCCCAAGCCGTCGCACCAAGCGCCGGAATCCATTCTTCTCGTTCCCTAGTTCCTTTGCCGGGATTTCGTCCCGAGAGACAGATCGGCAATAAAGGTGTTCTATCACTGGATTCGCATACCTAACGACCCTTTTGACGATGGGTGTTACGAAGTCCTGGTGTCGGAGCCCTGGACGCCCGCTTGAGCACGATGTGATAACCCGCTTGAACGTGGCCTCGGTAATCTGTACAAGCCCCAAATCTCAAACTGCTGGAACGGGCTGCGGCGGAAGTTAAAGCGCGTCCCAGTCGCTATCGATTTTGCTTATCGGAAAAACCGCACAATCGTGTGGGGGGGGATTGATGTACAGAGACGTGACCCAATGGACAAGGATTCGACGGCGCGTACTAACCGGAGGTGTCTCTCAGAGACGGATTACAAGGGAAACGGGAATCTCCCGACAGACGGTTCAGAAGATGATCGAATTCCCCATTCCTCCCGGATATCAAAGAACGAGAGTGACTGATAGGCCCAAACTACAGCTGGTTGCTGGATTGATCTACGGGATCGTCAAGGAAGACCAGGGCAAGCCGAAAAAGCAAAGGCGCACAGCCAGCCAGATATGGATATGGCTGAAGGAAAGGCATGATTTTACCGGTGGTTATACAATCGTCAAGAAATACGCGCGAGAAGCACGCCGAACCGCCATTGGCTCAAATAGCAACCCCGCACATCTTGCCCTTAATCAGGACACATTTGATTTCGCAGACCCGGCCGAGCTCACTTATGAGTTCATTCAGTCCGTATCCAAAACAAGGGCGATTAGGCTGCTTCGTGTGATGTTCGGTAGTGGCAAACCACAGGCCCACGACGTGGAAAGGCCGAACCCCTCGCTGGAGCCTTTCGCGAAAAAGGAAACTCGCAGCACGAGGAAGCTGAGGGCGAGGCAGGAGGCGTTTGATTGGATGCGCAAGGTCCTTCAGGGCGAGACGTCGCTCAACGCACTGGCTGGAGAATTGGGCGGACTCTCGGACTTAAATGAACTTCTGACTGTGGTCACGGAAGGGCGGCTCTCTGATCGTAACCGGGCTTTGGCCGTGCTTGCCCGAGAAAGAGGGTTTAGCATCAGCGATGTTCGTGGTTTCCTGAATTGCGCCAAGGACTCTGTCCTGAAATACTGCAGGCGCTACCACGAGGGTGGCGCTGAATTGCTGATGGCTGGAAAGACTTCACGCACGACCAAGTTCGATAAGGAGTCCAATAAGCAGGCAGTTTTTTCCTTGCTCCACACCCCACCGTCCACCTACGCAATCAACCGAACCACGTGGAGGATGGCCGATCTGAAAGAGGTTCTACGAATGCAAGGCCTATTGCTTAGTAAGAATGTCATTCGCACGATTCTCAAAGAAGCTGGTTACAAATGGCGCAGTGCCCGCGTCGTACTCACCAGCAGGGACCCTGAGTACCGGGGCAAAGTGGAAGGCATCAAGAAAATCCTGTCCGAACTCGGCCGAGACGAAGCCTTTTTCTCGATCGACGAATACGGCCCGTTTGCGGTAAAGAAAAAGGGAGGGGTGAAGCGAGTAGCCCCTGGCGAAGAATATGTGGTTCCGCAATGGCAGAAGTCAAAAGGATGGATGATCCTTACAGCCGCTCTTGAGCTAGCAAGAAACCAAGTGACCCATTTCTATTCTCGGGCTAAGAATACCGAGGAAATGATCAAAATGGCGAATCTCCTGCGCGCTCAGTACCGTACTTGCAGGACGATCTATCTATCGTGGGATGCAGCCTCGTGGCATATTTCGAAGAAGTTGATCGCTCACTTAGAAAAGCTCAATCAGGAATCAGAGCGAGATGGCTACCCCATTGTGAAGACCGCGCCACTGCCCGCTGGAGCACAATTCCTGAATGTAATCGAGTCGGTGTTTAGTGGAATGGCTAGAGCAATCATTCATAACAGCGACTACCCTTCCACAGAGGCTGCCCAGAGCGCTATCGGCCTCTACTTCACCGAGAGAAACGCACACTTCTCTAAACACCCCAATCGGGCAGGCAAAAAGATCTGGGGAAAAGAGCGGGTACCCAGCGAATTTATGGAAGGGCAAAACTGCAAAGACCCGCTGTATCGGTAACGCCCGAGTTCCATTGCAGACTGAAACCAACACAGATCTATTTGGACGTATAGGTATCTCCGTAGAAGTGACTGCCTATTTGAACTCCCAGGGGTGGGTCAACTTTAGCGGCTCTATTGCTTACCCCGGCGAGCGAATGCTTAGATTTGGACGAACGGGTTTGCTGCTGGCGGCAGCGGTTATGATGGCGGGTCAGGCGGTGGCGCAACCCGCGCTCACCACCATCCAGGATATTCTCTACCGCGCCGACGGAAGCCGCTTCAACGGCACCATGTTTGTGCGCTGGAACAGTTTTCTGGCGGGCGACACTTCCAACGTCGCGACGGCGAATCTCACCCTGCCCATCGTCAACGGGGTTCTGAACGTGCGTCTGGTGCCTACGACTACCGCGACAGCCGGGGCGCAGTACACCATCACTTACAACAGCAGCGGCCAAAATCAGTTCACCGAAATCTGGGCCGTGCGGCCCAGCGCCGTCAGGCTGCGCGTGCGCGACGTTCGCCTGTCCACGGGAACCGTCGTGGGACCGCCGGCGGTGACGACCCCGATGCTAATCGGAGACGTGGTGGGCTTGTCCGACGCGCTGGCCTCGCGTCCCCTGCAAGGCGCCGGCTTCGGCCTGGGGCGGACCGCTGTGATCAATTCCTCCGGACAGATTGACGCCGCGGCCGGCCGTCTGGGCGACTGCGTGCGCGTGGATGGCAGTGCGGGCGCCTGCGGAGCGTCAGGCGGCATCGTGCCTCTGTTTTCCGACGCCGAGCCGATGAGCGGCGCCATCAACGGCGTGAATACGGCGTTTACTTTGCTGCACGCACCTTCGCCCATCGACAGCCTGAGCGTGTTCCGCAACGGCCTGCTGATGAAGCACGGCTACGACTACGCGATTGCCGGCGCCACCGTCACTTTCTTTGCCGGAGCGGTGCCGCAAGCCGGCGACCAACTGCTGGCCAGCTACCGCTACGCCAATCCCAACGACCCGCTGGCTACACTCACGGCGGCCCAGGTGGTTTGCAGCAGCGCCGGCAGTAGCACCAGCGCGACGGCACTCACGCAGCTCGGCACCTGCAGCATTCCCAGTGCGCTCTTAAACACCGGCGACCGCATCGAAGTTCAGTTCCACTATGGGCACACCGGCACGGCGACCGCTTTCACCGGAGAAGTCCGCTGGGGAGCGGCAACGGCGCTTACCCGCACCTCGGTCGCCGCGGAAACGGCCCTGACCGGGCGCCTTACCTTCGCGATTCTGGCCGCCGGCCAATCCTTCGACGTCCAGAGCTGGGGCAACAGCTTTGCCCTCGCCAATGCCGTTGGCCTGATGACCGCCGATACCACCCAGAATCTGACCATCTCCCTGGACGGCCAAATGGCGGCTGCTACCGCCGACAGCGTGACTCTGCGCAACTTCACGGTGATCCGCTATCCGGCGCAGAGCAATCCGTAAGCACCGGCCACTCAGAGGAACACCTGAGACGAGTGCTATGGAAACCAGCCAGTACTCATAAGTAAGGGGTTTTCAAAACTCGACTCGGGTATTATTACTCTTGTGAATTTTTCATAAGTCGCGCAACATGAAGATGCAGTCGAATCCAGTAGCGAGAGGTTGACTATGAAAGCGCTATTTTATGCGGTGGCCCATAAGCTCCGAAATGACATCCGGGGCCAGGATCTGGTGGAGTACGCCCTGATGGCAGGATTCGTCGCAGTTGCCGGCGGCGTCATTTTCCCGGCCACGCTGATGCCTGGCGTCAGCACGATCTTCTCGAAGCTGGACAACTACTTTGCCCAGGCCGCCAGCCAAGGAAGTTAGCGCGTTCCGCGCCAGTGCTATTCTGAACGCAGCCTGTGACTGCTGCGTCCCCTGCCCGGCAAATTTCATTCGACATTCTCAAGAAAGTACGTGGAGGCGGCTACGCCTCCGATCTGTTGCGCCTCGCTTCTGCCGGCCTGGATGCCAGAGATGCCGCGCTGGCTGAATCCATTGTCTTCGGATGCCTGCGTCGGCAAAGCCAGCTCGATTTTCTGCTCGGCCTCTACTCCGGCCGTGCTTCCCAAAAACTCGATGGCGAAGTGCGCATCGCTCTCCACATGGGCATCTTTCAGTTGCGCTACCTGGACCGCATCCCAGCGCACGCCGCCGTTGCCGAGAGTGTCGAACTGGTAAAGCGCGCACGCAAGCGTTCCGCCACTGGATTGGTCAACGCGATCCTGCGCAAAGTGAATCGCGAGCCCGTCACCTGGCCGGATCGAGCAACGGAGTTGTGCACGCCCGAGTGGCTGCTGCAACATTGGGAACAGCAATACGGAATGTCGGCCGCCGAAGGCATCGCCCGAGCCGCACTGGAGGAGCCGGAGGCCCACCTGAATCCCGTAACCGGACGCCGGCAGGATATTGGAGCGCAAGCCATCGTACCGCTGTTGGGGATCCGCCCCGGCATGAGCATCCTGGATCTCTGCGCCGCTCCCGGTAATAAGACCGCGCAGGCGTTGGCCGCGGGAGGGAACGTGACCGCCTGCGACCGCTATTTCCGCCGCCTGAAGGAAGTCCCTGGGGAAGCCGCGCGCGTGGCCCTGGATGCGGCCGAACCTCTTCCCTTCTCCGCAAAATTTGACCGGATTCTAGTCGACGCCCCTTGTTCGGGAACGGGCACTCTGTCCCGCAACCCCGAAATCAAATGGCGCCTGCGGCCGGCCGAGCTGGCCGATTTCGCCTCCCGCCAGCGCAAGATGGTAAGGAACGCCCTGGAGTGCCTCGCTCCCGGTGGGAAATTGGTGTACTCAACCTGCTCTTTGGAGCGTCAGGAGAACGAAGCTGTGGTGGCCGGGTTTCCGGTGACGGAAATCCTCCATCGCATGCCCGGCCGCGACCCGGGCGACGGCTTCTTCGCGGCGGTGATAACACCGTGATAACATTGAATTAAGCCCGCGATTGTTATGGCTGAAATCCTCCCTTCGATACTCTCCGCCGATTTCGCGCGCCTAGGCGAGCAGTTAAGCGTCCTGGAGCAGGCCGGGTGCGGGATGGTTCACGTGGACGTGATGGACGGCCATTTCGTGCCCAATATCACGCTGGGACCGCCGGTGGTGGCGTCCCTGCGCAAGGCCACGCGGATGACCCTGGATGTCCACTTGATGATTTCCGATCCGGACCGCTACGCGCCGCTCTTCATCGAAGCCGGTGCGGACCAGGTGAGCGTGCACCAGGAGACTTGCCCGCACCTGGACCGCACTGTCAAAATGATTCAAGGCCTCGGTGCGCGGGCGGGCGTGGTCGTCAATCCCGCGACGTCCGTCGACACGCTGGATGACGTGCTGGGGTTCGTCGATTTTGTCTTGATCATGAGTGTCAATCCGGGTTTTGGCGGACAAACGTTTATCCCTGACACGCTGGACAAGGTACGGCGGTTGGCGGCGCGCAAGCGGGAACGGGGTTTGACGTTCCCCATCGAGATCGACGGCGGCGTGACGCGCGATAATGTGGGGGAAGTCGTGCGGGCGGGCGTCGAATGGGTGGTGGCGGGATCGGCGGTTTTCGGAAACGGAAGCCCGGCCGTGAACGTCACGGAGAATTTCAACCAGTTGCGGCAGCAGGCTCGCGCTGCTGAAATGGTTCGTGTTTAATAGAAGGGTGGCTATGTTTCCTACTGCAAAACGATTGAGTTTGGCGGGCCTGGCGGCGGTGCTCCTGCTTTCCGCGGGCTGCGGTTTCCATCGCAAAAAATACGAGAACCCCATCACCAAGGACACCGAGCAGCCCGACAAAGTTCTCTTCGATAAGGCCATCCGCGACATCGAGAAGACGCGCTACGAAGTCGCGCGGCTAACGCTGAACACGCTCATCAACACCTATGACTCGAGCGAATTTCTGGCCAAGGCCAAGCTCGCCATCGCCGATAGCTGGATGCGGCAGGCAGGCACCGAGGGTTTGGCCCAGGCGGAGGCCGAATACAAAGATTTTCAGTTGTTCTATCCGACCATGCCGGAAGCTCCCGAAGCCCAGGCCAAGATTTGCGAGATCCATTTCCAGCAGATGGAAAAGGCCGACCGCGACCCCAACAACGCTTTGCGCGCCGAGCAGGAGTGTCGGGACCTGCTTGTGAAGTATCCCAACACCAAGTTTGCGCCGCAAACCACGCAAAGGCTGCGCGAGATTCAGGAAGTTCTCGCCGAGGCCGAGATGACCGCGGGGGATTTCTACCACCACAAAGGCGCGTTCTCAGCGGCGGCCAACCGGCTGAACGGACTGGTGGGCCAGTATCCGCTGTATAGCCATGCCGACGCAGCTCTCTGGAAAGAAGGCGACTCCTATTCGCACATGGGCGCCCGCTTCCGCCAGAAAGCCGGCGAGGCGTACGCCAAGATCGTGCGCGATTATCCGCTGAGCGAATATGCCGACGCGGCCAAGCAAAAATTGAAAGAGATGGAGATGACGGTGCCCGAAGCCGATCCCGTGGCGGTGGCGCGCATGAAGTTTGAAGCGGCCAACCATGTGGAGCCGGGCATGATTCATAAAGCCATGTCATTTCTCCACCACGGTCCCGAGGTGAGTGAGGCCGCCAAGAGCGGCACGCCCACCATGAATCCGCCGCCTCGTGAGATTCCAGAAACGGTGCCGAAGCCTGCCGACGCGGGCGGCTTTACGGGTGACGTGACTGTCGCGCCGGTCACCGGAACATCCGCTCTGGATACCCAACCCGACGCGCGGACTCCTTCCGCTCCCGCCGATTCCACGGCCAAGCCGGCCGCGACGGCGCCGCCCGCGGATACCGCGACGTCCAATGACGGTAAGGGCAACGGCAAGAATAACCGGAAGCAGAAAAAATAGTTCCCCATGGGTAGGATCCCGCGGGCCCCGGCATGAGCTTGATTTTGTTAGCGGACGACAGCCCTCACGCGCTGAGAATGGGTGAGCAGATCCTGCGCGAAGAAGGCTACGAAGTGGTCTGCGCCGCCAGCGGGGCGGACGCCACCCGGTGGCTGGCCGCGGTACATCCGGACGTGGTCATCGCCGATGCGTTTCTGCCCGGATGGACGGGCGCCGACTCATGCCCCCAGGTGAAAGCCGCCAGTCGGCACACGCGCGTGATTTTGACCGCTGGGGCGCTGGAAACCTGCGACCATGCCGCGGCCAAGAGAATGGGCGGAGACGCATTTCTGCGCAAACCGTTTGAAGCCTCCGTGGTCGCGGCGGTGGTGGCTCCCCTGGTTCGCGAGGCGGGCCTGGACAAGTCCACCGCTGCCCCGGACCGGAGCGAGGAGATCCAGGCTCTGGTGGCGCGCGCGGTGGAAGAAGAGCTCCCCCGCATGGTCGAGGAAATCACGCGCAAGGTGCTGCTGGCGCTGCCCCGCTGACGTCTTATACTCAAAATCAAATATGCCTGACAACAGTTTTGACATCGTTTCGAAAATCGAATTGCCGGAAGTCGGCAATGCCGTGCAGCAAGCCGTGAAGGAGATCCTGCAGCGCTTTGACCTGAAGGACAGCCATTCGTCGATTGAGCTGAGCGAGAAGGAGAACAAGATCCTGCTGCACAGCTCCGACGAGTTCAAATTGAAGGCCATCACCGATGTACTGCAGGCCAAGCTGGTCAAGCGGAATGTGCCCTTGAAAGGCCTGAACTACGGAACCATTACCCCGGCCGCGGGCTCCAGCGTGCGCCAGGAGATCACCTTGCAGCAGGGGATCGCCATCGAGAAGGCCCGCGACATCGTCAAGCGGATCAAGGACAGCAAGCTGAAGGTGCAGGCCTCGATTCAAGGCGACTTCGTGCGCGTGTCAGGAAAAGACCGTGACTCTTTACAGCAGGTGATCGCTCTGCTGCGCGGAGCCGACTTCGGCATCGACATGCAGTTCACCAACTACCGCACCAATTAGAGAATGCCCCGGCGCATCGAAAGCCTGTTCATTCCCGGCCCCGCCGGGCGGCTGGAGGCGTTGCTGGAAGAACCCGAAGACGCCGCGCCCACTGGTGCAGCTCTGGTCTGCCATCCTCATCCGCAGCACGGCGGGACCATGCACAACAAAGTGGTTTATCGCGTGGCGCGGGGCCTGCGCGCGGCGGGCAACGCCGTATTGCGCTTCCATTATCGCGGGGTCAATCTGAGCGAAGGCAGCTACGCCCAAGGAGAGGGAGAACTGGACGACGCCCGGGCGGCGCTAGATCTCTTGCGAGCCCGCTATCGGGAGCTGCCATTGACCCTCGCCGGATTCTCGTTCGGCGCCCGCGTCGTGCTCCGCCTGGGTTCGGCTCCTGATTCGGGCACCGCCGCGCGGCGGGTGGTCGCCGTTGGATTTCCAGCCGTCTACGCGGACCGCTCCAGCCTGGAGGAGACTTCCGCACCGCGCATATTCGTTCACAGCACCCGCGACCAATACGGATCAGTGGAGGAACTCACGGCGATTGTCGGCCGGCTCAGCGAGCCCAAGCAGCTTATCCTGATCGAAGCGGAAGATCACTTCTTCGCGGGGGCGCTCGACCGGCTGGAGGAAGCGATCGCGGGATTAGAAACGGGAGCGGAGCGGACTCCGCGGGCTTAGGATGCCGGCTTGCGGCGGAGCTTCAGCGCCGCCAGTCCCGCAAGACCGAGGCCCATCATCCCCAGCGTAGCCGGCTCGGGTGTCGCCACGGGTCCCTGGGCGAGGAATTCGGCGTCGCTGCCGGCTCCATTATTCGTCGCCAGATAGATGGTTTGCCGCACCCAGATGCGGTTGGTGGAAGCGATGCCCAAGTACACCGGCCCATCGAGACTGATGTTATTGCCGCTCAGCGTGCCCAGCGCCGAAACGCCGGTGGGATTCGCCGCGCAAGCAGCTGAAACTCCACTACCGCAGGTGTCCAGATACGCAACGGCCGTGGTGGTATTGGCATGGCTATGGACCGATCCGTACAGATCCACCCAAACGAAATTTCCCGGGCTGGTCACCAGATAAGTGATCGTCACCGTCAAGGATTGATTCTTCCCGGAAACACAAAAGCTGCCCAACGTGCAGGGGGGGCACGATACCGGTGTCAAACTGAATACCAACACCGTTCTGGGATACATTGACGGTGTTTGTATCCGGAACCACCGTGGTGTTGGATCCAAATGTGACCCCGTTGATGGACGTGGCAGCATTCGTCCCGGCAACGGTGGAGACGGCAAAATTCGAAAACGTGAGCCCCCCGTTCGTGATGGTACCGCCGGGAAGTCCGGCGATAGTAGTGGCGAATCCCGGGAGCCCGCACGCTAGCACCATCAGTACTAGAAACTTCATTTTCATTCGTCTAACCAGCTCCGATCCTAGCCCATCGAGGAAATAGAGATATCCCTATTTCTTACATTGTACTACAGGAAAGTCCTCATGATCAATGAGAAACCTTTGCCCTAAGTACTATCAGGGAAGATGGTTAAGGGGTTTTCACACACCTGCCAGGCGGAGCTCACGCTCCATGCGGCGGGTGGCGCGCTCACTAATTAACGTAGCGACTTTGCTGAGCAGGCCAGGAACATCTTCTGGCTTTATTAGTATAGAGTTACGGCTGCTAGCATCGACCGGGGGATAGTTTTGGTAAGTGGTAAGCAGCGCGGTCGCGGGCTTGTAATTCATGATCTTGGCATGCGCCAGAACCTGCAAGCCAGCCTTGGGGGATTCGAGCTGCATGTCACTCAAAACCAGCTCGTATTCCCCTTCATCAAGCTTGCCGACCGCCTCGGCTGCGCTGGCCGCAGAATCCACCCAGTAGCCACCGGCTTCCAGAACGGTCTTGAGCGTCAAACGCGAAGCCGGATCGTCATCGACAAGTAAGACACGAGCCAAGTCGTAATCGAAGCTACGGGGCAACGAATTCATGCTGAGACTCGGTCCAGAACTCTACTTAGGTCCGGGACCAGTTATAGTCTAACCCAGCGCCGGTAATTTGCCACCCACTGTTTTGACTAGTACTCGTGCCAGCGTAGTAACACGAATGCAATCAGCTTATTGCGGGAACACGCGAGCGAAGATGCGGTCCACGTGGAGCAAGTAACGGTCCACGGAAAAGGCCTTGTGAATCTGTACAACCGATAGATAGGAAAGAATTTCTTTATCGGACTCCACCGCCGCGCTAAAATCCCCGTCCGCTTCCCAGGCCTGCATGGCATGGGTCTGTACCACTTTGTACGCCTGCTCGCGGAGCATGCCCGCGGCAGCCAGGTCCAGCAGAAGCTGCCCGGAAAAGATCAGCCCGCGCGTGCTTTCGAGATTCGCTTGCATGCGGTCGGGATACACGCGCATGCCGTCGATCAACCAGATTGATTTGGCCAGCAGGTAGTCGACCAGGATCGCGGAATCCGCTAGGATCACGCGCTCAGCCGACGAGTGAGAAATGTCGCGCTCGTGCCACAGCGCGATGTTCTCGATGGCAGGCATGAGATTGCCGCGCACCACGCGCGCCAGGCCGCAGATTTGTTCGCAGGTGACCGGGTTGCGTTTGTGCGGCATGGCGGAAGAACCTTTTTGCCCGGCCGTGAAGGGTTCTTCGGCTTCGCGCACCTCGGTGCGCTGCAGGTGGCGCACTTCCAGCGCGATTTTTTCGAGTGTGGCCGCGATGAGCGCCAGCGAAGAGATCCATGCCGCGTGACGGTCGCGCGCGATCACCTGGGAAGCGATATCGGCGGGCTTCAGTCCCAGACGCGCGCAGATTTTTTCCTCGGCCTCCGGCCCAATATGGCCGAAGACACCGACGGCGCCGGAGATCTTGCCCACGCGCAAGTCTTCCGATGCCGCATCCAAGCGGGCCAGGTTGCGCCGCATCTCATCGTAGAAGAGAGCCAGCTTGAGCCCAAACGTGATGGGCTCGGCGTGAATGCCGTGCGTGCGGCCGATCTGCGGCGTGTGCTGGAACTCGAACGCCCGGCGCTTGAGGGATTCGAGCAAAGCCTCGACTCCCTTCCGTAGCAGCGCCGAAGCCTCCTGCAGCACCAGGGCCTGCGCGGTGTCGACGACGTCGTTCGAGGTGAGTCCGTAGTGCAGCCAGCGCGACGCATCGGCTTGGCCGGCGGCGGCCATTTTCCCGGCGACCGCGGTGGTGAAGGCGATCACGTCGTGCTTCACTTCAAGCTCAATCTCATGGATGCGCGCGACATCGAACGCGGCATGTTGCCGCAAGGCGCGCGCGGCATCCGCCGGAATTTCACCCGTCTCGGCCAGAGCTTCACTAGCGGCCAGTTCGACTTCGAGCCATTGCGCGAAGCGGTTTTCGTCACTGAAGATGCGGCCCATTGCGGGCCGTGTATAACGAGGGATCATGGGTTTTCAATAGTGGAAGGTTTCCGTGGGTTGCGCGGGCTCGGCCACCACCAGCTTGGTGGACCTCATTCCGAGCGCTTCGACCGCCGCCTGGCGGACCAGAACCGGATGATTATTCTGCGCGCTCAAGTGGCCCAGGATCAGAGTCGAGGTGCGGGAATCCAGGTCTTCACGAATAAAAGAGCAGGCGACGTCATTGGATAGATGCCCGTTGCGGCCCATGATGCGCTGCTTCAGCGCCCACGGGTAGGAACCGACCTTCAGCATGTTCAGGTCGTGGTTGGATTCCAGCAGCAGCAGGTCGCAGCCGCGCAGATGGAAGCGGATGGAATCCGGCATGTAGCCCAGATCGGTGGCGATCGCCACCTTGATCCCTTCGGCTTGGAACGAGAACCCCACGGGGTCCGCCGCATCATGGGGAATCGTGAAGCTGGTCACGTCGATGTCGCCCACGGTGAAGCTGGAGCCGGCCGCGAACATTTCCAGTTTCGGCGCGTAGGTTTGCTCGGCCCACGGCGTGTCTTCGCCAAAGATAGCGGGCGCGGTGAGCCGTGACACGTAAATCGGGATATCCAGTTTCTTGGCGATGGTGTGCAGCCCGGCGATGTGGTCGCTGTGCTCGTGGGTGATCAGGATGGCGGTGAGGGATTCGGGCGCCGTGCCGGCCGCGGCGAGCCGCTCAAACGTTTCCTTGCGCGAAAGGCCGGCGTCGATCAACAGCCGCGTGCGCTCGGTGGCAACCAGCGTGGAGTTACCTGAACTGGACGATGCGAGAACGGAAACTTTGACCAGGGGCGCTCCTTCTTCCTTATTCAATTAGAACTGGAAACACGCGGAGGAGCAAGGCCGCATCACCTGTACTTAGCGGGAGACGACGCCGCCTGCATGGACCTGAGGCTATAGTAATTTGGGCATTGCGCGCCAGTACCAATTGCGCTCACCTGGTGTACCGATCGTACTCCCTGAAATTCCACCCGTGGTTCCATTTTCCGCGCTCGACACCAGCGCTACTCTATGTTCGAAAAAGACGTTCGAGAAAGACGTTAGCCGAATTCGCCTGGATTTGCGTATGTGGAATTGGAATAACCCAACGTCGTGTCTGCTTTGCAAAAGGCCGCTGAGCTTCCCCTTACGTCTATTCGGTCAGAAGTGTTGCTCGCGTGCGCACGAGCAAGAGTATGCCGCACGAGAGAACCGTCTTGCCACACAGCGCCTTGAAGAGATCAAGTCCCGCGTCTGTTTCGGATCGCAGTAGAATCGCTTCCTTGCCAAGCACTGGAGAAGCTCCTTCCACAGGGAGGCCGGGCGCAGGCCATGCAGAGCGCCGCGGAGTCCCGGTAGTGCTGACACGACTGCACAAGAAGACGACGTTGTCCGAACGGGAGGTGGAAGACCTGGTGGGTGTTCCCGTGATTCGCGTGTTCCCCAATGACTATCACGCGGTCCAGCAGGCGCTGGACAGTGGAACGCTGCTACCGCCAACATCGCAACTGGGCACGGCGTTCGCGGATTTAGCCGATGCTCTGGTGGCGCGGAAATCGCCGACCAAGGCGGATTCCTACAAGCGAAAGTTCTTGGAGTTCGTCGGGCCTACGGCATAGCTTCGCCGATCCAACGGCTAAGCCCGCTCCGTTGCTCCGGCACTCGACATTCGACGGGCTTTTTGGTCAGATGGGAAGCGCCATGAACCTTTCTGTCCTCCATCGTGTTTTGGCGCCTTTGGTGGTGCCGCTTGTGTGCAGCGTGTTCAGCCCCATCGCGCAGGGCGCCATACAGACAGTCGTCGATACCGATGAAATGCGGACCGCGCCGGTTCCCCACCGCTACCTGCATGGCGTCATTCTCGATGATGCCAAGTTCCAAATGCTCCTGCCCGCCGCGTGGAACGGGAAAGTCGTCATTTTCACGCGCGGGTTCTCGGGAACGGAATTGACCACGGGCGGGTTCCAAAAAGCCGCCCTCGCAAAAGGGTATGCATTCGCCTCCAGTAACGAGGGGTGGAGCCGGGTCACGATCAAGGACCACCCGGAGGACTCCTATTACGAATCGCGGCAGCGTCTGTTCGAGCTCACTCTCTATACGAATGCGACGG
>SHUM01000064.1 GCA_009691245.1 Acidobacteriota bacterium
GGCGTTGCGGTGCTGGGTGATGCCGGGCTGCAGCAGCGTGAGGCCCATGAAGCTGCGCCCCTCGAGCGGCAGTTCAGCAACCCGTTCTTCGCTTACCAGTCCACCGAGCGAACCCGAGGTGGTGTTAACCAGAGGCGCCTCTGCCGTTACGGAAACCGTTTCCTCCACGCGACCCACTTGCAGCGTGAAGTTCAGCACTGCCTCCAGAGATACAGTCAGCGTCAGTCCACTTTGCAACGCTGATTGAAACCCGGAGTGCTCCACGCGAACTTCATACTGACCCACCGGCAGCGCCGGCAAACGGTACGAGCCCTGCACGCCGGTAACGGTGGTGCGGGTCTGTCCCGTGTCCGTGTTTCTCGCCACAACGTTGGCCCCGGGAATCAGTGCGTCCGAGCTATCGCGAACCACTCCCATGATGGTTCCCGTCGGCAGCTGGCCGTAAGCGTTTCTGCCGGAGATTCCTGTAAGAGCAATTAGCAATGTGCCTATGGTCAACCACAACAATCTGATGTTTGTACGAGCTTTGTTCATGCGCCCTCCCCGGCTGTTCTAACGTGTAAGTCTCTTGCAGACACACTCGCTCCTGCGCTGCCTGAAAACGGATTTAAAAAATAAGAGGATCCTCGAACCGGCCATCGCCTGCCATCTTTGCTTACCTGACCCATGCCCCGAAAAACCTGACCAACCAGTCCGCTACTTTGTGGCAGACTGATCCGCGGAACTCCACCCCGCAGCGGCCTGAGTGCGCCGCTCAATCTTCAGCTTGTCCACCGGCGTTGCACCCAGCTTCAGCAACAGCTCTGCCGTGCTGGCGTGAGGACGCGGAACTTGAATCCAGCGCTTGTTAAAAATCCCGATCAAGCGCTTGGGATCGCCAGCAGCGATCAGCAGGGCGGTGCGTCCGTAGTTGTCCATGGCGTTGACGTCGGCGCCGCGAGCGGCAAGAAGACGAATGATCTCATCTTCGCCGCAGTATGCGGCTCCCTGCAGCGCGGTGCGCCCGCCACTCTCCCGCGCGTTCACGTCCGAACCCAACTCCAGCAGCAGCTTTACGGCGTCCAGCGCTTCGGCGGACTTCTTCGCGCCGCGATCGGACACTCGGCCCAGGCCGGCGGCCACCATCAATGGAGTGGCGCGCTCCGCGGTGGTCAGTTTCGGATCTGCTCCGGCAGCCAGCAACATGCGCATGATGGACACATCGGCGGAAGCGGAGGCCAGCAGAAACGGGGTGATTCCGGCGTGGTTCAACTGAGGAATCTGGAAGTTTCCGATGCGCCGCAGTTGTGGGAAATCATAGGGCGGAAAGCCAGTGGTAACGCGAATATTGGAGTCGGCGCCATGAGCCAGCAAGGCTTGGACCACGCCCGGAAGATTGGGACGAAACCAGGTGACATCGGTAGGCAGTGGGCGACCGTCGCCAATGCTGAGGAATCCTTCCCAGATGGCGTAGTGCAGCGCGGAGACCCCGTAGCTATCGACCTCATTGGGGCGGGCGCCATGCTCAATCAGGAAGCGGGCTACTTCGTCATGTCCACTAGCGGTGGCGATGATGAGCGGAGTGCCGTCGGGCGCGGAGGCGTTCACATCCGCACCGGCCTTCACCAGCAGCTCCGAGGTGCGCAGGTTACCCTGCTGGGCGGCAAACATCAGCGGGGTGAATCCGCCTTTTGAGCTGTAGGGGTCCGGGTGCGTGCCGGAAACATTGGGGCGGTTGGTGCTGTCGGCGCCGGTGTCATCAATGGCCACCGAAACGTCCCAGTAGTAAGTCTTGTGCTTTAGCGGCGGAGCGCCGGCAATGGCGTGCGAGGCGGTATTCACTTCCGCGCCGGCTGCCACTAGCGCCGCAGCCACCTCAGCGTGCCCTGCCGCGACCGCCCACATTAGCGCCGTCTGGCCGCGCCGCTCTTCGCGATGATTCGCGTTGCCGCCGCGCGATAGCATGGTCTGAACGGGCTTCAGCAGTCCGCTGCGCGCGCAGATCATCAGCGGAGTCTCGCCACTCCAGAGTTTTGCATTGGGACTTGCGCCGGCCTGCAGGAGTCGCTGGGCCATCGGTTCGCTGCCGTTTGAGCAAGCAAGTGCCAGAGCGGTAACGCCATTCTCGTTGGCCGCATCGAGCTTGGCGCCTTTAGCGATTAGTTGATCGGTAATCTCGGCATCGTCCCAATGTGCGGCCCAGGCCAGAGCAGTCGAACCATCCGCCTGCGTCGCATTCACGTCGACTCCCTGTCGCAACAGATTAAGCGCGGTAGCGCGATCCTGCTTTTGCAGTGCATCCACAAGGCGCAAGTCCGGACCGGCGGATGCGGCGGAGTTGGCCAAAGCGAAAGCCAGTGCCAGGGCCGCCAAGCGTCGAGGCAAAATATTCAAAATTCGCTCACGCATAGATGCAGACCTCTAGGCAAGAGAAAGCAGATCGAGTTTATTGCTGCTGTCGCCGAATTTTTCCTGAGACACACCGGCCAGGTTCAGCACGGTGAGCAGGAAGTTGGTATGCGGCGTATCCATGGGAAAAACCAGGTGCCGGCCGCCCTTGACCTGTCCGTATCCTCCGCCGGCAAGCAGCGCAGGAAGATTCTTTGGCGAGTGCATGCTGCCATCGCCCATCGAGCTGCCGTAGACGACCAGTGAGTGATCGAGCAATGAGCCGTCGCCATCGGGCGTCGCCTGCAGCTTGTCGAGATAATATTGGAACATCTCGGAGTGGAACGTGCCGATGCGGACCATTTTCGAAATCATGTCGGTGTTGCCGTTGTGGTGCGACAGCGCGTGGTGCGCCTCATCGACGCCGATCTCGCGATAGATGCGGTCGCTCTTCTCAATGCCCAGCATGAAGGTGGTGACGCGGGTCATGTCGGTACGGAAGGCCAGCACCTGAAGGTCAAACATTAGCCGCGCGTAATCGTCGTATCTTTCCGGGATGCCGGCGGGGCGTTGGACCACGGGCAACTCACGCGCGGTGGTCTGTTCAGCTCTGGCGATGCCGCGCTCCACCTCACGCACGCTGTCCAGATACTCTTCCACCTGGGACTGGTCTGAGGTGCTCACCTGGTTCATCAGGCGCTTGATGTCGCCGGTCATGGCATCCAGAATGCTGCGGTTCTGTTGGATCAGCCTCTTGCGATCGGCCGCGCTGGTGGACTCGGACTGGCCGAACAGCCGCTCGAAGACCGCGCGGGGATTGGTTTCCACGGGCTGCGGAGTTTTGCCGCTACGCCAGGAGAGAGAGTTCAGATACGCGTCGCTGTCGGCATTGTCATTGCTTCCCACCATGGCGCGCTGGTCGAGCGAAAGCTCGAGCGAAGCAAGTTGGGTGGCTTTGCCCAATTCGCGAGCGGCAATCTGGTCAGCGGAAACGCCGAGCTCACCGGTTTTGCCAAGATGAATTCCTGTCAAATAGGATGCCGCCGGGCGCGCATGGCCGCCTGCACTCTCGCCGGGCAGCGGCTCGGCTGGGCGGTTGTGCAGGCCGCTGATGACTAGCAGGCGATCCTTCAAAGGCGCCAGTGGCTTCAGGATCGGCGACAGCTCGTAGGCCCGCCCCTCGCCCTTCGGAGTCCACTGCGACATGATGCTGCCGTTGGGCATGTAAACGAATGACAGCCGGGTGGCTCGCGTAGCGTCGGCAGGCCGGGCAAGGGCCGGCATCATGCTACCCAGCATGGGCAGCGCCACCGTGGCGCCCGCAGTCTTCAGGAACGTGCGGCGTGGCAGTGCTTTCTTGAAGATCATCATGGCTTACTCTCCTTCATGCCTGTCTGCTCAATCTTTTGTAGCGCCAGTTTCTCGGCGCCGGCGGTGCGGCGCATCTGGAAGGGCGCGCTTTCCACAACGCCGTACAGCACGGCCGACCAGCGGTAGTCGCTGGCGGCGTTGCGCACAATGCGACGCACAACGGGTGCGTCGTAATACTCGAGTCTGCGGCCCAGTGCATAGATGAGCAGCTTCTCTGTTACTGTCTGGACGAACTGCTCCGGGTTGGCCAGAAGCATATCCTGCAACTCGCGCGGTCCTGAAAACTTGCGTCCGTCAATCAGCGTGCCGGAGGAATCAATGGCGGTTGCACCCTCGCGCGACCGCCACTGGCCGATGCCATCGAAGTTTTCGAGCGCGAACCCGAGCGGATCCATCTTGGCGTGGCAGCTGGCGCAGACCGGATTACCGCGGTGCTCTTCCATGCGTTGCCGCATGGTGAGCTGGCTCTTCGCTCCGCCATCGTCCTTCAGCGCGGGGACGTTGGGCGGGGGCGGTGGTGGCGGTGTGCCGAGCAGGTTCTCAAGTATCCACTTGCCGCGAATGGTGGGTGCGGTGCGGTTGGCGTAGGAGGTTACGGTCAGGATGCTGCCATGGCCAAGCAGGCCTCGGCGATTCGAGTCGGTCAGCAGGACTTTGCGGAACTGCGAACCTTGCACGCCGGCGACCTCGTAGTGTCGCGCCAGCCGCTCGTTCAAGAAGGTGTAATCGGCGCGGAGCAAATCCGTGATGGGCCGGTCGGCCTGCAACATATCCTTCACGAGCAAGAGAGTTTCCTGTCGGAAAGCGCGCGTAAGGTTTTCGTCGAAGTCTGGATAGATGTTCGGGTCGGGAGCCACCGAAGCCAGATTGCGCAAATAGAGCCACTGCCCGGCGAAGTTGTTGGCCAGAGCAGCGGCGCGACTGTCTGACAGCATACGGTTAAACTGCTGCTTAAGCATGCCCGCCGCGCGCAGGCGGCCCTTCTCCGCCAGCGCCAGCAACTCGGCATCCGGCGCGCTGCTCCACAAGAAGAAGGATAGCCGCGAGGCCAGTTCCAATTCGCTGACTTGATAGCTTCCGCCCGGCGCCTGCCGCGGCGGGTCGCGTTCGATGCGGAAAAGAAATTCCGGGCTGGTGAGCAGGCGCTTCAGAGCAGCGCGGATGCCGTCATCGAAGGTTCCGTCCGCGCGAGCCAGCGTGTAGAAGGGCAGAATTTGCTTCACGTCCTGCGCCGTGATGGGCCGCCGGAACAGCTGCTGCGCCAGATTGCGGATGATTCGCTCCGCGCAAGCCGTTTGTGTTCCGTCCGCTGTCGCCTGTGGGGCTGGGTTGCAAACGAATACTTTCTTCCGGCTGGGTCCCTCGACCATGCCAACAGGATTGTAGGGCCCGCCGATGGTAACGCTGTCGAGCGCCGGGATGCCGCCTTTGTAGGATTCCAGTTCCGACAGCACCAGTCGCGGTGTCCTCACACCTTCTTTGACTGAGTTGTCCTTCAGGAAGGATACGCCGACCTTGTGGACGCCTCCGGTGACTTTAACCCGCACTTCCAGGTCGGAGTCTGCCAGCGTCTCATAGGCCTCCCGTTCGGGATCGCCACGTGAGTCCGGGCTGGTAAAAGTGAACAGCGGGCCGGAGTTCCCGTGATCCTCGCCGCCCACGCGGAACAGCTTCACCCTTGCGCCATCCACGAGCACGTCAATGAAGTTCGGTTCAGCCAGGCCACGGATGTAATCAATATTGTTGCGTTGCAGGCGCAGGCGGATGGTGTACTCCCCGCTTAGCGGGAAGTTGTGTCGCACTACGGTGCCGCCGCGCGAGCCAAACGGCAACTCCTCGCTGACACGCTCATCCTGAATCAGACGCAGCGGGACTTTGTAACTCTTGAGCACCGGCTTGGCCGCCGGGTCGCCCACGGCCAGGCGGCTGATCTCTTCGGACGCCGCTAGATACCGCTCAATCAGTAGCGGTGATACCGTCAGCATTTCTGCCACGGTGTCAAAGCCGTAGCCGGAGTCATCCAACGGCAGCAGGCTTTCCGTGTCCACGTCTACGGCCAGGACATCGCGGATTACGTTCCCATACTCGGCGCGATTCAGGCGATGGAAGGCCGCGACGCGGCCGGGATTGGGTTGGCTCGCAGCTGCCTGATCCAACTCGCGCTCAAGATAGCCGGCCATGCCCTGATAGGTCGCTGGATCGGGCCGTGGGGCTCCTGCCGGCGGCATCTGCCCGGTGCGGAGTTTGCGCAGCACTTTCTCCCAGACCGGCGCGGCCTCGCCAACCTTGCGTGGGTCGGCCTGATCCAGGCTGAGCCCGGCGGTATTCAGCCGCTGATTGTGGCAGGTAATGCAGTAGCGTTCCAGCACCGGGCGATAGTCGTCCGTGCCGGCTCCCTTGGTGGGAGCGGTGGCGCTCTGGGCGAGCGCAAGGCTGCCGAGCGCGAAAATCTGCAGAATGGCTCCGAGCCGCAAGATGCTCTTCATAAGCTATACAACCCTATCGGATCGGATCGCGCAGCGGACGCCCAGGCTGCGAGTCAGGCTGCCCATGGAAGGATACCCAGTTGAATCTTGCCTCAGCACAACCGGCTTGTCAATCAGAGTTTTAGACCGTGTTCGCAGGCTCTCGGCAAGTTTGGAAATGGCTAGTTGTCCGTGCTGACAGATTCTTACCTATGACAGTTGCGGGGAATAGTAATCGGCAGACCGCCGCACTTTCCTATTGACCTTTCTGGCCTCAGGGCATATCCTGCTCTCGCTTTTAGAACTGGGTCAAGCTGACAGTTATGACAGGCGTCGCAGCCTGCTCCTGAGATGCCTGCGCGTAAAACGGGGATTCCGTGATGAAGAAATACAAGGGCCGGAATGCATTCGGCTTTCTATTGGCATTGTGCGCTAGTGTGGCTCTGGCGGTTGGCCTGGCAGTTCCGGTCCACGCACAGATTCCCACCTGTGGAACCACCTGCACCAACGAGAAGATCAAGCCCTACCGCATCATCGGCAACATTTACTGGATCGGCCTGTCCGACCACGGCTCACTCCTTCTGACCTCGCCGCAGGGGCACATTATGATCGACACCGGCGCGGAAGAATACGGACACTGGATTCGCCAGAACATTGAAGAGCTGGGCTTCAAACTCAAGGACATCAAGTACATTCTGGGCAGCCACTCCCACGCCGACCACGTCGGCGGCTTCTCGGCCTTTCGCGAACTCACCGGCGCCAAGCTGGTGATCGGCGAGCCGGATATCGACATCCTGGCCACCGGCGGGCACTCCGACTACCGCGGCGGCACGGAATATTTCAAGCCGGTGAAGGTGGACAAGGGCATCAAGAACGGCGAGAAGATTCAAGTCGGTCCCATCACCTTGGTGGCGCACATCACTCCGGGCCACACGCGCGGCTGCACCACCTGGACCACCACGGTGCAAGACGAGGGCCGCACGCTGAATGTGGTGATCCCCTGCGAGATGGCCGTGGCCGGTGAGCGCGCTCCTTTGCTGAACAACGCCAAGTACCCGCAGATCGCCGATGACTACCGCAAGTCCTTCGCTTACGCTCGCAAACTGCCCGTGGATGTGTTCCTCACGCTGCGCACCACTACGCATCAGCGGCTGGACAAGCTGAAGCGGCTGGAGGCCGGCGAGAAGCCCAATCCATTTATCGACCCGAAAGGCTTGCAGAGGTTTGTGGATGAATACGAGAAAGCTTATTTGAAGCAGCTTGCCGACGAGGAAGCCGCGAAGAAGTAGTCTGCCCGGCCGCGGCCCCTCTGCCGGTCCGGCCACGTTGTTTCTGTTCAGAAAGAGACCGACCCCCGCGCATTAATCGACCAAGCTGACCGCACTTGGAGGCGTTATGACGAACCGGAAATCTTTGTTTCTTGTCCTTGCGATTCTGCTGGCTGGCCCGCTGGGCTACGCGCAGCTTCCCGTGGGAGCGATATCAGGGACCACTCGCGATGCTTCCGGAGCCGTTACGCCGGGCGTGGCCGTGAAGGTCGCCAGCCAGAGCACGGGTGAAGTCCGCACCGCCGCCACGGATAATCAGGGCCGCTACATCATTCCTAACTTGCGCCCCGGCGACTATGACGTGCAGGCCTCGCTCACCGGGTTTCAGACCTCCACGCGCAAGGCCGTTCACGTCGAAATTGGCGGCGAATCCCGCGTCGATGTGGAGATGCAGATTGGCGAGGTGCAGCAGCAGGTGGAGGTAACCGGCGAGCTGCCCACGGTGAATACCACCAACTCCGAGGTCTCCGGGCTGGTGGAGGCCGAGCAGGTGCAGAGCCTACCGCTCAATGGCCGCAGCTTCACGGACCTGCTGACGCTCGAGCCGGGCGTGCGTTACATCACCGCGGGCGCCACGGGCTCGGTGAGTGGGCAGGGCAAGCGAATTTCCATTAGCGGTGGCCGCTCCACTGGCAACACATTTCTGCTGGACGGCTCCGACATCAATGACAAGAACGCCGTAGTGCCAGGCAGCATTGCCGGCGTACTGCTCGGCGTGGATACCGTGGCGGAGTTCAAGGTGCTGGCCAACGCCTATGGCGCCGAGTATGGCACGCGCGCCGGCGGCGTGGTGAGCGCCGTTACGCAGGCCGGCAGCAACCAGCTGCACGGCAAGGTGTTCGAGTATCTGCGCAACAGCGCGATCGATGCCCGGGACTTCTTTGACCGCGATCCGCGCAACCCCACGCGCCGCAGCGATCCACCGCCGTTCAAGCAAAACCAGTACGGCTTCGTGGTGGGCGGCCCAGTCAAGCAGGACCGCACGTTCCTGTTTGGCAGCTTTGAGGGGTTGCGCCAGCGGCTCGGCCGCACGCTGTTTGGCCGCGTACCCACCGCAGCCGCGCGCGCCGGGGCGCTCGGTCCAGTGGACCCCGGGGTGGTTCCCTTCATCAACATCTTCCCGCTGCCCAATGGCCAGGATTTTGGCAACGGAACGGCCGAGTACGTTCTTCCTCAGACCATTCCCACCAATGAGGATTATTTCCTGCTTCGCGCCGATCACCGGCTCTCGGAGAAGTACTCGCTCTTCGGTCGCTACGTTCTGGACGATGCCGACAAGTTGAACGCCAGCGACACGGGCCTGTTCCGCGAGGCGCTCGAGTCGCGCAACCAGTGGTTCACGCTTTCCACCAATCAAGTGCTCTCGGCACGGCTGATCAACACCGCGCAGATCGCCTACAATCGCGCCAAGGAGTTCGTCTCGAACCCGCCCGGAGCGCAGGGCTTTGATCTCTCCCGACTGGAATTTCTCCCCGGCCGCGGCATGGGTTCGCTGGCCGTTTCCGGACTCTCGGCCATCGGTGTTGGTGCCACCAACCCGCAGAAATACATCACCAACAACTTCCAGTATTTCGACAATGCCGTTTATGTTCTGGGCCGCCACAACATGAAGTTCGGCGGCATGTTCACTCGCATCCAGTTCAATGACTTCTTCGGCGTGCGCTACACCGGCGCCTTCGCCTTCGCCAACCTCAATAACTTCCTGCGCAATGAGCCGCAGCAGTTTTTCGGCACCATCTTCTCCGATCCCGTGCGCGGCGTGCGCCAGAACCTGGCCGCCCTGTACGTGCAGGACGACTTTAAGCTTACCGACAACCTAACGCTCAATTTGGGCCTGCGCTACGAGTTCATCACCGTGCCCACCGAAGTGAACGGCAAGATATCCAATCTGCGCAATGTGCTGCGCGACGCCGACTTCACCGTGGGCGATCCCTACTTCCAGAATCCTTCCAAGAAAAACTTTGCGCCGCGCCTGGGCCTGGCCTGGGATCCGTTCGCCAACGGCAAAACCAGCGTGCGCGCCGGTGTGGGCGTCTTCTATGACGAAATCCTACCCTACTACTACCGAGCCACGGTCAACTTTGTGCCGCCCTTTAACATCACCTACCGGCTGACCGGCGCCAAGCTTCCGCTGGCCTGGGCACCGGGCCAGCCGCTGCCCGCCGCGGAGCGCTCTGTGCTGGGCACGCTCGAATATCAGACCGCTCAGCCCTATGCACTGCAGTACAACTTCACGCTGGAGCAACAGGTAGGCAGCGGCACCAGCGTGGTGGCCGGCTACCGTGGCTATCGCGGTATCAAGCTCTTAGGCATCACTAACGTCAACCAGCGGATTCCCACTCGCATCGAAGCCGATGGACGCAAGTTCTGGGACGGCGACGCAAATGGCAATCCCATTGCGCCGCGCCCGAATCCCAATTTCACGGACTTGTTCATCTACCCGGCGCGCGATTCCTGGTACAACGGGCTGGACATTGGCGTAAACCGCCGCTTCTCCAGCGGCATGCAGTTCCAGTTTTCTTACAGTTACGCCAAGTCCATTGACACGGCCTCGGGCCACTCCGGCACCACGAATCTGACCAGCGCCACCGACTTTCCGCAAGATCAGATCAATCCCAAGGGCAGCGAGAAGGCGCTCTCCGGCTTCGACATCCGCAACTACTTCCGCTCGAACTTTATTTACGATTTGCCGCTGGCCAAGAACTCGACTGGCCTGACCAAGGCCGTGCTGGGCGACTGGCAGGTGAACGGGCTACTAACGCTGACCGATGGCTCGCCGGTGAACATCAACTTGACCTTCAACCGCTCCCGCTCGGGCAACACCGGTTATGCGGACAACAATGACCGGCCCAACCTGAAGACCGGCTTCAGCAACAATCCGCAGATCGGCGATCCGAATCAGTGGTATGACCGCAGCGCGTTCGAGTTGCAGCCTGCCGGCTACTTCGGCAACTTGGCCAAAAACACGGTCATCAGTCCGGGCTTGGCCACGTTCGATTTCTCGCTAATAAAAAATTTCCGTCTCGGCGAGTCGCGCAATATCGAGTTCCGCTCCGAGTTCTTCAACCTCCTCAATCGTGCGAACTTCGGCGTGCCGGACCGCTTCATTTTCGTGAACGCCACGGGTGTGCCCAGCCCCACGGCAGGCTTGATCCGGTCCACCAGCACCTCGTCGCGGCAGATTCAGTTTGCGCTGAAGCTGTCGTTTTAGCCCGGCAGGTGCTTTTGCCGCAACCGGTATTGATTGACTTGGCGAGCTTCCTTGCGGTATCAATGTGGTGGCAAGGAAGCTCGTGTCCGCAGCCGCTGGCGGCCGGGAGAGCCCGGCGTCCGCAGGAAGAGATTCCGGATGCGCCAGATTTGGCAGTTCACCGCCTCTGTGTTCCTCAGCTTCCCGCTGGCGATTACCGCCGCGGGCCAGCAATCCTCCATTCAGTCAACCCCAGCATCGGCATCGCAGTTGCAGGGGATGGTCAAGCAGTATTGTCTGGGCTGCCACAATGATCGCCTTATGACAGCCGGGCTTTCGCTCGAAAGCGCTCCGGTGGAGCAGCTCGCCTCCTCGCCTGCTATCTGGGAAAAGGTGGTTCTGAAGTTGCGCGCGGGGCAAATGCCCCCGATGGGCCTGCCGCGACCTGATGCCCAGAGCTCTCGCACCGCCATCAACTATCTAGAAAGCGAGCTGGACCGCGCCGCCGCCGCGGCTCCCAATCCAGGCCGCACAGCCGCCGCGCACCGGCTGAACCGAGCCGAGTACACCAACGCCATCCGCGACCTGCTGGAGCTGGAGATTGACGCGGAGGCCTTCCTGCCCGCCGATGACTCCAGCGGATTTGATAACAACGGCGACCTGCTCTCCATCTCGCCTGTGCTGATGGAGAAATACATTAACTCCGCGCGCAGGATCAGCCAGTTGGCCGTGGGCAATACAGACGTCTCGGCTGATACGCAGACCTACGACATGCCGCTGCTGCTGATTCAGGATGACCGCATGAGCGAGCAGTTGCCGTTCGGCTCTCGCGGCGGGGTGGCCATCCGGCACCACTTTCCTGTGGATGGGGAATACGGCATCAAGCTACGCCTGCAGCGCACCCCAGACCGCGGCTATGTGCGCGGCATCTCCGAGCCGCACTTCATTGACGTGCGTCTGGATGGCGAGCGGCTGAAGCTGTTCAGCTTCGGTGGAGAACACAAGGGCAAAGCCGAGGGCTCCGCCGCGGCCGACTCCTCGCCGCCGGACCCAGTCGAGTCGGAGTATCAGCGCACCGCCGATGCCGGACTTGATCTGCGCGTTCAGGCGCGCGCCGGCACGCGGTTGGTGCAGGTGGCTTTTCTCAAGGAGGGTGGCGCGCGTGAGGGCGTCTTCCAGACGCGCGCGCGCACCAACCTGCTCACCTTGGCCACGGGCGAAGGTGACGAGACGAATGCCTCAGTGACCGCTGGCCTCGGCAGCGTTACCATCTCGGGGCCGTTCCAGGTTACCGGCCCCGGCGACACGCCGAGCCGCGGGCGAATCTTCATGTGTCAGCCATCAACCGGCGCAGCTCCGGCGGAGGAAGAAGATTGCGCCCGCCGAATTCTTGGCAAGCTGGCTCATCGCGCCTTCCGCGGAAATACGGCTCCCGCTTCGCTGGATTCGCTTGTGGAACTGTTCCGCCAGGGCCGCCAGGGCGGGTTGCCCGGCGCGTTCGACCGCGGCATCGAGTTGGCCGTGCAGGGCATGTTGGTGATGCCGCAGTTCCTGTTCCGCGTGCAAAAGGACCCTGAGGGTCTGGGCCCGAATCAGCCTTACCGCATCAGCGATCTGGATCTGGCTTCGCGCCTCTCATTTTTCTTGTGGAGCAGCATACCGGACGAAGCATTGCTCGAGGTGGCGGAGAGCGGCAAGCTACACAATCCTGAACAGCTCCGCGCACAGGTGCGGCGCATGATTGCGGACCCGCGCTCCCGGGCGCTGGTCGAAAACTTTGCTGGTCAATGGCTCTACCTGCGCAACGTGAAGACGGCTCGCCCCAACCAGGACATCTTTAGCGATTTCGACGAGAACCTTCGCGCTGCTTTCGAGCAGGAGACCAACCTCTTTCTCGATTACATGATCCGCGAGGACCGTCCCGCCCTCGACCTGCTGCGCTCCGACTTCACTTTCGTCAACGAGCGACTGGCGCGCCATTACGGCATCACCGGCGTCCACGGCGGTCGCTTCCGCAAGGTTCCACTGGCCGACCTCAACCGCCGCGGGCTGCTGGGCCAGGGCAGCATCCTCACCGTTACGGCGCTGGCCAACCGCACTTCGCCGGTGATGCGCGGCAAGTGGGTGCTGGAGAATTTCCTGGGCACGCCGCCGCCCGACGCGCCGCCCTCGGTCCCCGCGTTGAAGGACAAGAATAAGGATGGCAAGGTGCTCACTATGCGCCAGCAGATGGAGCAGCATCGCGCCAACCCTGCTTGCGCCAGCTGCCATCGCGTGATGGATCCGCTTGGTTTCGCGCTCGAAAATTTCGATGCCGTGGGCAAGTGGCGTACCTCCGACTCCGGCGGTCCCATTGATCCCACCGGCACGCTGCCGGACGGCACGGGCTTCCAGGGTCCGGCCGAGTTGCAGCAGATTCTGCTCAAGAATCCCGAACAGTTCGTTCAGACCGTAACCCGAAAATTGCTCGCCTATTCGCTCGGCCGTGAGCTGGATTACTATGACGGCCCGGCGGTGCGCCGCATTCTGAAGGATGCCCAGGCGGCCGACTACCGCTGGTCGGCGCTGATCATGGGCATCGTCGAAAGTATGCCGTTTCAAATGAGGAGGTCGCGCGCGTCATGATGATATTCAAGAAGATTCTGCCCCGAAGAACGTTCTTGCGGGGGCTGGGCGCCGGAGTGGCCCTGCCCCTGTTGGACAGCATGGTGCCGGCCTTTGCCAGCTCGCCCGAGGCGCTGGACGCCGCCGGTAAATCGCCCGTGCGGATGTCATTTGTCTACGTGCCGAACGGCATGATTATGGACAAATGGAATCCGGCCACGCGCGGCGCGAAGTATCAGGCCAGCCCGATTCTGTCGCCGCTCGACGGCTTCCGCGATCAGTATCTGGTGCTCAGCGGATTGAACGGCGGGCCTTCGCTGATTGGCGGCCACCCGCGCGCCAGCGCCATGTGGCTCACCGGCGTGGACCCGAAGAAGTCGGCCTATGACCTGCAAGCCGGCGTCTCGGCCGATCAGCTTGCCGCGCGCGAGCTGGGCAAGGCGACGCCGATTGAGTCGCTCGAGCTGGGCGTCGAAAATCCTGCCGAGTTGGTGGGCGAGGCTTCCGGTTACAGCGCGGCCTACACCAACACCATCTCCTGGCGCACGCCCAGCCAGCCGCTACCCATGGAGCACAAGCCCCGCGTGGTCTTCGAGCGCCTGTTCGGCGATGGCGCCGGTGCCGACCCGGCCACGCGCCGCGCCCGCATCAGCGAACAGAAAAGCATCCTTGATCTCATCTCGCGCGAGGTCTCGCGGCTCAACTCCGACCTGGGCCCCTCCGACCGCAGCAAGCTGAACGAGTATCTCGATTCGGTGCGCGACGTGGAGCGGCGCATTGATCTGGCCCGCGAGCGGCCCGACCGCGGCGCGCCCGCCATGCAGCGGCCCACCGGTATCCCGGCGAAGTATGAGGACCACGTGAAGCTGATGTTCGACCTGCAGGTGCTGGCTTTCCAGTCCGGCATGACCCACATCTCCACCTTCATGATGGCGCGCGAGAAGAGCGACCTGGTCTATTCGCAGCTCGGCCAGTCCGAACCGCACCATGCCATTTCGCACAACCGCGGCGATGTGCAGAAGATCAATCTGAAGGAACAGATTGATACCTATCACGCCAAGCTGTTCGCCTACTATCTGGGCCGGCTGCGCGCCACGCCGGATGGCGACGGCACGCTGCTCGATCACTCGCTGGTGCTGTACGGCTCGGGCCTGAGCGATGGCGACCTGCACACGCAGCGCGACCTGCCGCTGCTGCTGGCCGGCGGCGCCTATGGCAAGCTGCGCGGCGGCCGCTACGTGCGCTATCCCGATGGCATGCCCCTCACCAACCTGCTGGTCTCCATGCTGGAGATCGCCGGCGTCCCCGGCGAGAAACTCGGCGATAGCAGCGGCCGGGTGGACCTCACGGTCGCAGAGTAGGCGACTGCGGGAACGATTTGCAGATGGAAGGACGGACTCCGATGCTGAATACGCGATCTGTTTTCTCTCGGTGGCTGCGCTTAACCGACGTGATGCTGGCCGTGGTGCTGTCCGTGATGCTGCTGGGCTTCGCACCTGCGGCGCTGCGCGGCGCGGCTGCTCTGTCGCTGGCTGACAGCAGGCTGCTCGAGGCCGTGAAGAATGGCGACGTCGCCATCGTGCAGCAACTGGTAGCGGCCAAGTCCGGCGTGAATTTCTCCCAGCCCGATGGCAGCACGCCGCTGATGTGGGCCGTTTACAATGATGATCACGAGATGGCCAAGGTGCTGGCCTCCGGCGGCGCCAACCTCGATGGGGCCAACGAGTATGGGGTTACGGCGCTATCGCTGGCCTGCTCGAACCGCAACGCCGAGATGGTGCGGCTGCTGCTCGACAAAGGAGCCAATCCGAATCTGGCGCTGTGGTCCGGCGAGACTCTACTGATGACCTGCGCCACCCACGGCCTGCTGCCGGCGGTGGAGGCGTTGCTGGCGCATGGGGCGGCGATCAATGCGGTGGACAAGCGCCGCGGGCAGTCCGCGCTGATGCTGGCCATTTACGAAGGGCAGAAGGATGTGGCGCGCCTGCTGATCGAGCGCGGCGCCGACATCCGACTGAAGTCCCACATGGTGCCGGACCACTCGCCGACGATCTATGAGACGTATGGTGGCGAGGTGCAGGCCAGCTCGAAGGGCGGCCATAGCGCGCTGATGTTTGCCGCGCAGCAAGGTGATATTGACAGCGCCCGGCTGCTGCTGGCCAAAGGCGCGCAGGTGAATGAGACGTCGCACGATGACGGCCCGCCGCTGGTGATCGCCGCCGCCAACGGATTTCCCGAACTGGCGATGCTGCTGCTCGACAAAGGCGCCGACCCGAACGCCACGGATTCAAGCGGCGTCACCGCGCTGCACTTTGCACTGCGCTCGGGCCTGAAGTCCCTCTACGGCATGGGCGATGATCCCATCCCCGGCGTGGTCGAAAACGAACTGGCCGAGCGCCGCGAGACTCCCACGGGGCTGGCCGCCGGCGGCATCGCCGTGAAGCAGACGGGCGAAGCCAACTCGACCAACAACGTGAACCAGCTGCTGTTGCAGTCCTCTACCAAACGCGAAGCGTCGCCCATTCTGCCCGGGCCGAGCATGCCCGCGCTGGTGAAGGCGCTGCTGGCTCGCGGAGCCGACGCGAATCTGCAGATCAGGAATTCGCCCTACCGCATGCGCACCAAGACGCGCCCGCAGATCAATCTGCCTGGTGCAACTCCGCTGCTGCTGGCCGCCGCGCATGCCGACGTGCAGACCATGCGTACACTGATCGAGTATCGCGCCAAGCCGCTGCTGGGCACGCAGGTGAATGAGGTGGAGATGGCGCGGAAAGAGTTTTCAGACGACGCCGAATTTCAGGGCAGCGTAACGCCGCTGCTGGCCGCCGCGGGCTTGGGCCGCAACCGGGAGCGCACCCCGGCAGATGAGGCCATGGCGCTCGAGGCCGTGAAGATTTTGGTCGGCATGGGCGCGGATGTGAACGCCGCGAACGAAACCGGCTGGGCTCCCATCCATGCGGCCGCGTGGACCGGGGCAACCTCGATCGTCGAGTTCCTGGCCGGGAAGGGCGCGAAACTGGATGTGCAGAACGGCTGCGGCCAAACGCCTCTTTCGCTGGCTGGCGGCACCAGCCCACTGGGCCTACGCGTGAAGCTGCGTGCGCGCGTCCCCACCGTGGAACTGCTGAAAAAACTGGGCGCCGGCAATACCGCTTCCACCGGCCCCGTGGGACATTGCATCCCCGGCCGCGTGCCGCTACTGGCCGACCTCTTCGGCCAGTAACTAGCGTGGGGCAGTGCTTCCGTCACAGATTCTGTTGGTGGTTCGATTCTCTTCTCTTCATGGTGCTTTGGCAAATGGATAATCTTGCAATCTGTACTTCTGCTGGATATCCGTTAATCTCTTGAGGATGCCCGTAGTGTCCAAATACTCGAAGGTGGTCTGCCGTGATGCGGATTTCACTTCGGGGCCAGCCTGATGGCTACCACTACAGTCCTCCCCGCATGGTCCAAAAACTCGATCTCCTTGATTCTAAATATCAATAGACTCGGGCATCTGGCCCGAACTCAGGATGCTAAAATCGTCGGATGTCGAGCATCTTTGATCCGTTTCGGTTTCTCTCCTTGGCGTTTGCCGGTTGGTTGAACCAGCATCAGCAACACCTGATTGATGACCTGGTGGAGGAAAACAGTGTTCATCGAGAACACTTGGGTCATTGTCGTCTGAGGTTTACCGCTGATCAACATCGCCGACTAGCAGCAAGAACCAAAGCAGTGAGACGATACTTGTTGTAGCAGATTGGGACGATTGTTACGCCGGAAAACCCGTTTGGCATGGCATCGAGAGCTGATTGCGACAAAGTACGACGGCAGCGGACAATGGAGTCCAGGACGCCCCGGCGTTCGAAAGGAAATTGAGGTCCTTGTCGTGCGCATGGCGCAGGAAAATCGTGATTGGGGTTACCGGCGGATTCAGGGGGCACTGCAAAACCTAGGGCACCAAGTTGCGCATGGAACCATTGCCAATATTTTAGATCGTCATGGAATCGAGCCTGCTCCGGAGCGGAAGCGCAAGACGACCTGGAAAGAGTTTTTAGCACAGCACTGGGACCAGATTGTCTCTGCCGATTTCTTCACAATTGAAGTCTGGACGCCGCGTGGACTCCAGCGGTTCCTGGTGCTGTTCTTTATCGATCTTTCCACTCGCCGAGTCAAAATCGGAGGCATCGCAAAGCTGGTCAACAGTCTATGGATTAACCAGATCACCCGCAATCTCACAGATTCGGTCGATGGAATACTAATGGGGAAGCGGTTCTTGATTCATGATCGCGACCCGCTGTTTACAGCAGAGTTTCTTGGGCTGCTGGAGGGAACCGGCATTGGATCCGTGAAGCTACCTCCACGCTCGCCGAACCTAAATGCCCACACCGAGCGATTCGTCCGCACCATCAAGGAATCGTGCCTGGAGCGAACTATTTTCTTCAGCGAAACTGCGTTGCGAAGATCGATCGCAGCATACGTGGCCCACTATCACTTGGAGCGAAATAATCAAGGCTTGGGGAACCGGTTGATCACGCCGATCAACACCGTCAAATCATCGGGCCCGGTGCAATGGCGGCAGCGCCTTGGCGGCATGCTCAGCTACTACTATCGAACCGCCGCCTAGCAAACGAGCATGCTGCGCGCCATATCCGTCTTGGCGTGTATGCTCACAGGCACTCCTGCGCCGCGTTCCGCTCAACACCCCAATTTGTTCTTATGGCAGCAGCGATGGAGACTGTAATGGTAACCATCAGGCTGGCCGCCGAAGTGAGATTCGCACCGCCGCGGTCGACATTTTAGTTTTTGGACCATACGGGGTCGGCTGGCCGGCAAACTCCCAAGATACGGCGTTGGAGGAAGCATGGGACGTTCATTCTGAAAGAATCGTCGCATACTAGGAATTGATCGCTAGGCTCCGCGGTAGAACGTCTCACGCCGTATCGCCGGAAGGTGGATTGCCTAATAAGATCTGCCGAACTTGGGTGGGTGGGATTCGAACCGCGTAAGTTGCTGGAGCGCAAGAAGTTGCCAACTCGACGAAAAAACCAGCCCGGCTAAGTTGCAGAAGACGAGCAGTCGATTTTTATGGCGGAGGATTGAGTCACCTGCGAACCTGCTCTCCGCTTGCTAACAGGGATAAATGCAGGAAATTTACACAGCTGAAAGCCGCCGGAACAATCAGCAACACGGTCGCCATGACCGGGGTTCCTTAATTACATTCCAGGCAACAAAGCTAGAAGCGCAGGCGCATGAACAGTTGCGTCACGCGGCCGC
>SHUM01000065.1 GCA_009691245.1 Acidobacteriota bacterium
AGGACGACTGGCATGCCCTGCCGAATCTAACCTGGAACCTGGGTGTGCGCTTCGAGTGGACCTCGGTGCCTACCGAAGTCAACGGCAAGATCGCCACCGTGCGCCAGATCAGCGATCTGAACACCACCGTGGGTGATCCGTTCTGGGAGCAGGCTTCCGCCTTTGCGCACGCCCTGCCGCGCGTGGGCTTTGCCTGGGATCCGTTCAGCACCGGCAAGACTTCCGTGCGCGGCGGCGTGGGCCTTTTTCAGGAGCCCCTACGCAACGCCGAATACACCGCCTCCGGCGATAACAACTGTCCCTTCTACTGCGCCACACTGGCCTCCGACGCGCCGGGCCTGCCCGTCATCTATCCCAACGCCTACGCCAATTTTGACCGTCCCGGCGCCGGAGTTACCCGGCTGGACGTGCTGGCCTTCAAGATCACGCAACCCTACCGCATCAACTGGAGCCTCGACGTTCAACGCGAACTGCTGCCCAACTTGCTGTTCAGCCTTGGCTATGCTGGCGGGCGCGGTATTCACGAGCTGGGCTTCTGGTCGGATGTAAACCAGCCGCCTTCCCAGTTGAGCGCCGAAGGACGCCGCCACATCCGGCTCGGCACGCAGCGGCGGAACCCCAACTTCACACAGAATATTTTTCGCGATACCAACAACGACTCCTATTACAACTCCCTCCAGCTCGGCGTCCAAAAGCGTTTTAGCGGAGGATTGCAGATCAGTAGTTCCTATAGTTGGTCAAAGTCTATAGACACCAACTCAAATCGCGTCTTCGCCGGTCCCGAGTTTGGTGGCAGCGTGGGTGAGGCATTCCCATTCGACACCAAGGCCAATCGCGGCTCCTCTGCCTGGGATTTGCGCAACTACTGGTCCACCAATTATGTTTATGAGCTGCCCATCGGGCCAGGGCGCGCGCTGGGCGGCGACTGGACGGGAATTGCCGGCAAGGCTTTGGAAGGTTGGTCGCTCAGCGGCGTGGTTCAACTGAACTCCGGCGCGCCATTCTCAATGGTACTCGGCTTCGATTACGCTGCTTCGTTGCCGCAAAACGGAGGCGGCGGCCAAAAGCCTGATCTGGTTCCCGGCGCTGAACTGAATGCTGTTCGCGAGGGGTACCGCAAAGATCCTGACCACTATTACGACACCGCAGGATTCGTGCTGCCTCAGCTGACTCCGGAGTGCGCGGGCGGGGCCTGCACGCGGCGCGTATTCGGCAACGTCGGCCGCAACACGATCTACGGCCCCGGTTTGGCGACCTACAACTTCAACCTGCTGAAGACCACGCGCATCTCCGAGCGCACTCAACTGCAGTTTCGCTCCGAGCTGTTCAACATTCTAAATCGCGCCAACTTCGCGCTGCCGAACGGAACCGTGTTCAATGCGAATAATGCGCGGAACGTACTGGCGGGACGCATCACCGACGTGCGCACTACGGCGCGGCAAATCCAGTTTGCGCTGAAGCTGATTTTCTAGCGGGTTTCGTTACCGAATCACTTCGGCGGCCTTCTGTACATCCACGCGCTCAACGCCAGATTTTTCCAGCGGTATCGCGCCCAGGCTGAGCAGCAGGTCGGCCGTGGGTTTGTGCGGCCCATGCGGTTTCTTCGAGAAGTCCACGATGCCTGTGGTGATCACTCCTTCGGCGATGCTCAACGGCGTCTGACCGAATTTGTCCAGTGCTTCGAGCTTGGCGCCCTTCGACACCAGGTATTTTATAATGTCGCCCGCGCCAACGTAAGCCGCGCCGTGCAGCGCCGTGAAACCGTTATCGCCGACTGCATTCACATCAGCGCCCAACTCGACCAGCATCTTCACCGCCTCCAGCGCGCTGGCCCACTGCTGCTTCGTGCGGTCCTGAACATCCAGATAGCCCAGCCCGGCAATCACCATCAGTGGCGTCGTGTTGTTGTTCATGCCCAGCATGGGGTCCGCGCCGTTGGCCAGCAGGAACTTCATAGCCGGAATTTCCATCGAGGCCGTGGCCAGCGTGAAGGGCGTTGCGCCCGCCAGGCTGAAGCGCGGCGAGCTGCCGCGCGGCAGCCGCGAATCCTTGGTAAGCTGCGCGTTCACTTTGGCGCCCCGGGCCAGCAGCGCCTTGGCCAGGTCCATCATGTGCGGACGGAACAGGTAGGCGTTAGCGCCCAGATGCGCATACGACCCACCTAAATAAGCCAGACCTTTTAGAAACGCGAAGTGCAACGCCGTGGTGCCATTGGCGTCGGCAGCCTTGGCATCGGCGCCGCGCTCGATCAGGTGAAGCGCCAGCTCTTCATGGCCGCTGGCGCTAGCCAGCAGCAGCGGAGTCATCCCGGCAGCCGACCCGAATGGAGCACCCTGATCCGTCAGCCCGGTGCGTGGGTCGGCGGCGGGAGGCAGGCCGACTTTCGTATCTGCCACCGCACCGGCAACTGACCCTGCAGCGAAGTTTTCCTTGCCCGGCTCCCCACCGACTTCTTTCCTAGGAAGATACAGCACGCGTCGCTCGCCCTGCGGAGCAAACTTCCTGAGGGGCATGCTTTCATTCACGTCCGCCCCCGCATCCAGCAGCAACTGCACGGTCTGCATGTCTCCTTGCTGCGCGGCAAACAGCAGCGGAGTGAATCCCTCTTTCGACCGCGCCTGAATGTCGGCCCCATGCGCGATCAGCACGCGCGCCACCTCGGGATGCTTCTCGGCGGCCGCCCACATGAGCGCGGTCTGCCCTCCGCCCGTCTCCGCCGCATTCACATGGGCACCCTTGGCCAGCAGCGCCTGCACAACTTGGACGCTGCCTGCCCGGGTCGCTTCCATTAGCGGAGTTAGTCCCGCCATGTTAGCCACATTAGCGTTCGCTCCGGCTTTCAGCAAACTCTCTATCAGTGCGGTATTACCATTGGTGGCGACCAAGATCAACGGCGCAACTCCATATTCATTGGCCGCATTCACGTCGGCTCCGGCGCGAATCAACAACTCGGCCGTCTCGGAATCGTTCTGGTAGACCGCCCACAGCAGAGCCGTCGCTCCATCCGGAAACGCCGCATTTACGTCGGCGCGCTGTTGCAACAATGCCACCACCACTTTCCGGTCGCCGCGCTTCACCGCTTCGGCCAACCGCAGATCACCGGCCAGCGCACGTGTGCCTGCAAATGTCATGGCCGCCAGCAGGCAGCCGCCCAGCAACGGTTTGCTTTGTAAACGCATGTGAGTCACCTCGATAACCAGTCCGCGATTACACCCCAGCCAGCAGGCTGAGTCTCCCGGTGCTGTCGCCGAATTTTTCGACCGGCATGCCCAACTTCTCGAGCAGCGCCAGATACAGGTTGGTCGTGGGAGTATCCTGCGGGTAACGGATGTGCCGCCCGCCCTTGAGCTGGCCGCTGCCTCCGCCGGCGAGCAGGATGGGCAGATCGTTGTGGACGTGCATGTTGCCATCGCTCAACGCGCTGCCGTAGACGATCATGGAATGGTCCAACAGGTTGCCGTCGCCATCCGGCGTGGCCTTCATCTTTTCCATGAAGTAGGCCAGCACCTCGGTGTGCAGACGGTCAATCTTCAGGACCTTTTCGATCTTCGCAGCATCGTGCTGATGGTGCGTCAGCGGGTGATAGGCGTCCGTAATCCCCAGTTCGCGATACACGCGGGTGTTCTGCTCGCGGCCCAGCATGAAGGTCGCCACGCGCGTCATGTCGGTCTGATAGGCCAGCACCTGTAGATCAAACATCAGTTGGGCGTGCTCACGGAACGTAGCTGGAACTCCCGTAGGACGATCAAGACGGGGCAACTCCTGATTCGACTGGCTCTCGGCCATCTGGATGCGCCGTTCAATATCGCGGATGGCGTCAAGATATTCGGTGAGCTTGGTCTTGTCGCCCTTGCCTAGCCCCGCGAGCAAGCGGTTGGCGTCCTGTACAACAAGGTCGAGGATGCTGCGGTCTTGCCGGATGCGCGACTCGCGCTGCTTCGGGTCGGTCGAATCGCTGTCGCCGAACATGCGCTCGAAAACGGCGCGCGGCTGATTCTCCATGGGCATCGGCGTGCTTGCCGTCCGCCAGCAGAGCGTGTTGCTGTACGCGCAACTGTAGCCAGTGTCACAGATGCCGATGACGTCGGTCGAGTCAATCGCCAATTCCAGCGAAGCAAGCTGCGTATGCTTGCCGGCCTCCTGTGCGATGATCTGGTCGATGGAGGTGCCCGCCTGCAGGTCGGTGCCTTCGGTGCGCTTGGGGTGAATGCCGGTCAGGAAGACGGCGCTGGCGCGCGCGTGCTCGCCGCCGCCCTCACCCTCCAGGCCCATGCCGGTGTTGTGCGCCAGGCCGCTCAGCATCAGCATCTGGTCGTGGAACGGCGCCAACGGCTCCAGCGTGGCAGGAATGTCGAAGCCCGCGCCTTCCTTCTTCGGCGTCCAGCGGTCCATGACGATCCCGTTGGGAACGTACACAAATGCCACCCGGGTTGGCTTGTTCGCCGCCGGCGCGGCGGCAAAGGCCGGCGCCATGCTGTCCAGCAGTGGCAGCGCCACCGTCGCGCCGAGCCCGCGCAGGAATGTGCGGCGGGGAAGTGATTTCCTGAAGTTCATCATGGTTCTCTCGACCTCCTCGTTTGAAACGGAGCGCTCCTGGCGATGGCCAAAATCAGCGTGGACCAGCGGTGGTCGCCGGCGGCTGACTCACGTATGATTCTGCGCATGGTGGGCTGGTCGTAGTAATCCAACCCGCGCCCCAGCGCGTAAGTCAAAAGTTTTTCAGTTACTGTAGTTATAAACTGATCCGAACGAGTGAGCAGTATCTTGCGCAGCTCCGCCGGACCGTTGAACCGTGTGCCCTCGGGAAGCACCCCCGAGGCATCGACTGGCATTCTCTCCGAGCCGCTGACCGTGCGCCACTTGCCAATGCCGTCGAAGTTGTCCAGCGCAAAACCCAGCGGGTCCATGCGCGCATGGCAACTTGCACAGGCCGGATTGGCGCGGTGCTTCTCGAGTTGCTGGCGAACGGAGAGGACCTTGCCATCTTCGCCGCGATCCTGCAGCGATGGGACATTCGGCGGCGGTGGCGGCGGTGGGGCGCCCAGAATATTTTCAAGCAGCCACTTACCGCGAATCGTCGGCGAGGTGCGATTGGCATAGGAAGTTACAGTGAGTATGCTGGCCTGGCCGAGCAAGCCGCGGCGGTTTTCGTCAGTTACAGTCACTCGCCGGAACCGATTGCCGTACACGCCGGGATAGCCATAATGACGAGCCAGCCGCTCGTTCATAAAAGTGAAATCGGCGTCCAGCAGGTCGCGCAACGGGCGGTCTTCGAGCAGCATCGCCTGGAAAAATAGTTCCGTCTCCTGGCGCAGCGCCTCGCGGAGATTTTCATCGAACTCGGGAAACTCGCCCACGTCGGGCGCCACCGTACTGATGTTGCGCAGATAGAGCCACTGGCCGGCGAAGTTGTCGACCAGCGCCTTGGCGCGCGGGTCAATCAACATGCGGCGGACCTGCCGCTCCAGTTCCTGGGGATTTTTCAGCCTGCCCTGCTCCGCGACGCTCAGCAGTGTGTCATCTGGAATGCTGCTCCAAAGAAAGAATGACAGGCGCGAGGCCAGTTCCATGTCCGGGATGCGATAAGCGGTGTTGGGTACCGCCCTGGAAGGATCGTTCTCGACACGGAAGAGAAACTCGGGTGACACCAGCATACGTTGCAGCGCGGCTTCGATGCCCGCCTCAAAACCCCGTTCCGCCGCCACGGAGTTGAACGGCACCAGCAGCGTGACGGTGTCGGCGGCGGTAATCGGTCTACGGTAGGCGCGACGGGCCAGCGTGCGGAGAATGCTCACCGCGCAGGCTTTCTCATCTTTACCAGCCGCCGGGCGACAAAGGAAGATGCGACTACGGCTCGCCGTATCACCTGGGCTTGGAGCGCCAGTGGGGCCGGTGGGGTTGGTGGCGTCGAGCGGCCCCTCGATGATCACGCTGCCAGCTCCGGGCTGATCAGTCTCCTCTTCGGCCAGACGCGGCTGAAGAATGTCCTCGGGCTTCGACGGGTGGGCCGGAAAGGTAACGCCCACGATGCGCGTGCCCGTCTTCACCGCGATGCGGACTTCGAGCCCCGCGTCGGGTGCCTGCGGCGCCTTGCCCTCCAAGTCAAACGCCGTCTGCTCGCGCCGCCCGCTGCCACCAATGGTGAAAAGCTTCACGCGAGCGCCATCCAGACGAACGTCCACCTGCTGTTGTTGCGCCAGGCCAAGCACCACGGCACCGTCGTAACTGGTCTTCAGCCGAACTTTGATCAGGTATTCACCGTCGAGCGGAAAATAGTGGCGGACGGCCACGCCGCCGCGCGACCCAAACGGCAGATCCTCGCTCACCGTGTCCCGCTGACTCAAGAATCTGGAGACATCATAGCTAACTGAGTCGGGGCGCAGCTCTGGATCACCCACCGCCATCCTGCTGATTTTCCGCGCCGCCGAGAGGTAGCGCTCCATGAGCAAAGCCGAGACCGACAAGTTGTCGCCGATGTTGTCGAAGCCGTAGCCGGAGTCATCCGCCGGCAGCAGCGAGCGGATGTCCACGGCGTCCGTATCAATGGCCAGCAGGTCCCGGATGGCGTTGACGTATTCGGCGCGATTAAGGCGGTGGACACCGGGCCGGCCTGGATTGGGCCTAGCTGCGGCAGCGCGATCCAGCTCCGTTTCCAAATAGCCCGCCAACGCGTTGTAAGTGTCCTGATCGGGCCGCGGCGCACCAGCCGGAGGCATGGCGGCCGTCCGCAACTTGCGCACAACTTTTTCCCACACCGGCGCAGCGGCGGCTACTTTCGACGCGTCAAGGCTGTCGAGCGTGAGCCCGCCGGTCTTCAGTTTTGCGTTGTGGCAGGTAATGCAATACTTACCCAGAACAGCGCCAGGAGCCAATGGCGAAGCAGTGGTGGGCGCTTCGCCCAGCAAGGCGAAGGCCAACAACAGGAAGAAAAATCTCCGGGCCACTGCTCCATCTGGACGGGAGGTATCGGGCACCTGTTATTTTCCTCCTTCCTTTGCCTCCTGCTCGGCGCATTCGAGAATGCGTAGCGGTGGAACAATTCTATCCCAATCGTGTGGAGAGTTGCAGGGGATAATCTGCCGGGGCTTCCGCCATCTTCTGTTGGTGGGTTGATTCTGTCGTATTCAGGTTGCTTGGGTTAAGAGTTAATTTTGAGCTTGCACTTCTGTCGCATGATGTTTGTTCGCATGATGCTTGTCATTAGTTGATGAGTCCTCAGAAAACTGAACCAAAGCTCAAAGTTAGTTTTGGTTCAGTTTTCTGATGACCCATCAACTACTCCTACTAGTTACTACCACGCCGGGGAAAATCTTCGGCACCATGTCAGGTTCTGCCTGGTTGTTTTGCCGGTTAGGCTGTGGTATATCCTTAGGTGGGCTTTCTTGTGGCTGTAGCCATTTCGGAGGCTTGGCCGCCCCCGGGATTGTGAGGTCTGCACCGTGCGCCAGCAGATTTTTGTGCTCATTGCCATGCTGGCATTTGCGAGTTGTGGCTTCTCCCAAGGCCGCCAGAACTCCTTGTCTACTCCTGCCCACCCAACTCCACAAGTGTTTATTAATCAATTCTGCACAAAGTGCCATAACTCTCAGCTGAAAACTGCAGGTCTTTCGCTCGACAACGAGAACGTAAGCGAGATTGGAAAGAATGGCGCGGTCTGGGAGAAGGTGCTCCAGAAGTTGCACGCCGAGGCCATGCCCCCCGCGGGATTGCCACGGCCGGACGCTGCGGCCTATCGCTCGATGATCGAATACCTGGAGAACTCCCTGGACGCAGTGTGGGCTGCGAATCCGAATCCTGGCCGGCCCGGCATCCATCGTCTGAATCGGATCGAGTATGCCCATTCGGTCCGCGACCTACTGGCCGTAGAGATTGACGCTAAAGCCATGCTGCCAGCCGATGACAGCAGCTACGGATTCGATAATATCGGCGATGTGCTGACGGTCTCACCGCTGCTGATGGAGCGATATCTGGCTGCTGCCCGCGCCATCAGCCGGATCGCCATCGGCAGCATGGAAACGCAGCCGGCCGAGATAACCTATCAGGTGCCGCGCTACTACATACAGGACGACCGGCCCGGCGAGGACACGCCATTCGGGTCGCGCGGCGGTATCTCCATCACTCACAATTTCCCCCTGGATGCCGAGTATTCCATTCGGCTCCGGCTGAAGAGGAGCTATGACGGCTCCGTGATTCTTGGTTTGCTGACCAAGCCGCATCGCATTGAAATTACGATTGACTCCGCGCTGGTGAAGACGCTGACCGCGGGTGGCCCGGATGTCTATCTGGGACCCACGTTGCAGCCTTCGGCAGCGGGCGCGGGCAACAACACTTATGCGAATGTTGCTCCCCCGGCGGACGAGGGGTTGAATTTCCGCATCCCGGTTTCGGCCGGCCCCCATCGTGTGAGTGTCTCGTTCCCACGCGAATATGTTTCTAAGCCCGAGGGAATTCTGCGAGCCCGCGGCGCGGACCTGAGCGACGACCTTTCGCTCGGCAGCCTGATCATTGGCGGCCCGTACAATCCGCAAGGCGTGGGGAAGTCTCCCAGCCGGGAGCGAGTCTTCAGCTGCCACCCGGCCCGCGACCAGGAAGCGGAGAGTTGCGCGAATCAGATTATCAGCGGTCTAGCGCGACGGGCCTTCCGTCGCCCAGTCAATAAGGATGATCTCGCTCCGCTGCTGGCCACCTTCCGGGCCGGAGCCCAAGCGGGCGGTTTTGAAAAGGGAATCGAGATCGCGCTGCGGTCCGTTCTGGCATCGCCGGAATTTCTGTTCCGTATTGAGATGGATCCAGCCGCAGGGCCTCCTGACAAGCCGTATCGATTGACGCCGGTGGAACTGGCTTCACGCCTCTCGTTCTTTCTATGGAGCAGCCTTCCGGACGAAGAGTTGCTGCGGGAAGCAGAGAGCGGCAGGCTGACATCTCCGGCGGTGCTGCAGCGGCAGGTGACGCGGATGTTGGCCGACCGGCGATCCTCCGCGCTGGTGGCAAACTTTGCGGGGCAGTGGCTCTACCTGCGTAACATCGAGAAGTCCGTCCCGGACCCTAAGGAATTTCCTGAGTTCGATGAGAACTTGCGCGAGGCTTTGCAGCGCGAGACGGAGCTCTTTTTCTCGAGCATGCTGCGGGAGAACCGCAGTCTGCTTGATTTGCTAAGTGCTGATTATACGTTCGTCAATGAGCGGCTGGCGCGACACTACGGCATTGAAAATGTATACGGCAGCCACTTCCGCAAGGTCAGACTGGCAGATGCCAATCGCTTCGGGCTACTAGGCCAAGGAGCGATCCTGACGGTGACATCGTATCCCAACCGCACATCCCCCACGTTGCGGGGAAAGTGGATTCTGGAGAACTTACTTGGCTCTCCGCCTCCACCACCCCCCCCGAACGTTCCTTCGCTGCAGGACCGGGGCGCCGACGGGAAAGTGGTTTCGATGCGCCAGCAGATGGAGAAGCACAGGGCGAATTCGGCCTGCGCCAGTTGTCACGCGCGCATGGACCCGTTAGGTTTTGCGCTAGAGAACTTTGACGCGCTCGGCAAGTGGCGCACCGTCAGCGGCGGCGCACAAGTGCCCATCGATGCTTCCGGCGCTCTGCCGGATGGCGCCAAATTCAATGGACCGGCGGAGCTGCGACAGATTCTGCTGAAGCGGGGTGACAGCTTCGCCCGCGTGGTTGCCGAGCGGCTGTTCACTTACGCGCTTGGCCGCGGCGTGGAGTATTATGACGGCCTGGCCATTCGCAAGGCGCTGCGCGCAGCGGCGAAGGATGGGTACCGGTGGCACACGTTGATCAGCGAAGTTGTACGTAGCGCTCCATTCCAAATGCGGAGGTCCCGGACACAATGATGAATTTTCGCAAAGCGGTTCCCCGACGGACATTTCTCCGCGGCGCCGGCAGCGTCCTCGCGCTGCCGTTGCTAGACGCCATGGTGCCCGCGTTCGCTGGCACCACCGACACCGATGACTTGACGCCGCAGCGCTTCTCCACGTCCTACGTGCCGAACGGCATCATCATGAATCGCTGGACCCCGGAGGCGGAGGGCGCGAATTTCCAGCTTACCCCCACGCTCGAGCCGCTTGCTCCCTTCCGTCAGAAGATGTTGGTGATCAGCGGGCTGGCGCATAGCAACGCACGAGCGCTGGTGGCCGATGAAGCCGGGGGGTTCCATCCTCGCGCCAGCTCCGTATTTCTCACCGGCGCTCATCCCAAGCGTACCGAAGGCGCTGATTTTCGCGTCGGTGTCTCCGTGGACCAGGTGTTGGCCAAGGAGGCGGAGAAGAAGACACAGCTGGGGTCGCTTGAGCTAGGGGTGGACGCAGCCGATCTGCTGGGCGTTTGCGATACGGGCTACACCTGCGCTTACAGCAATACGCTTTGTTGGCGCACTCCCAATGCGCCGGTGCCAATGCTGAATCATCCGCGGGAGGTATTCGAGCGGATGTTCGGCGATGCCAACAGCACCGACAGGCAGGCGCGGATAGCACGCATGCAAGAAGACCGCAGCGTGCTGGATTACGTCAGCCAGAGCTCGGCCAGCCTCCTTAAGAAGCTTGGAGCCGCCGACGGGCAGAAGATGTCGGACTACTTCGATTCCGTCCGCGATGTCGAGCGCCGCATTCAGCTGGCTGAAGAACAGTCGGCGCGCGAGCTGCCTAATTTTGACCGCCCCGCTGGTGTGCCGGCCAAATATACCGAGCACACCAAGCTGATGTTCGATCTCGAGGTTCTTGCTTTCCAGAGCGACATCACACGCGTGGCCACATTCATGATGGGCCGCGAGCAGGGTACGCGCGTCTTTGACGAACTTGGTATCTCCGACGCTTACCATCCGCTGACACACCACCAGGGTGATCCGGTCAAAATCTCCAAAGTCACCAAGATTGACCTGCTGCACACGCAGCTGTTTGCATACTTTCTGGAGCGGCTCAGTGCGACGCCGGATGGCGATGGGACCCTGCTCGACCACGTGGCCGCCCTTTATGGCTGCTGCATCAGCGATGGAAACATTCACCTCAATCACGACCTTCCCGTGCTGCTGATGGGTGGTGGCGTGAAGCTGCGCATGGGCCGGCATGTGAGATTTCCGCAGCACACGCCTATGTCGAATTTCTATGTAACACTGCTGAATCAATTCGGCGTGAGTGCAAGTTCCTTCGGAGACAGCAGCGCGAAGCTGGCGCTGTAGGAAGCTTTCGGGTGGAGCATGGAGTTAGAAGTCCGGATGAAATCTAGGGATACATCTCGTTGGAATTACTTGGCCGGGCGGGTTCTGGTGTGCCTGCTGCTTTTCCCGGGTGTGGCGCCGGCTGCCGACAGCCGGGTTGCGGATGCCGCCCGGGGCCAGGACCGCGCAGCGGTGCAGGCGCTTATCCGCTCCAAAGCGGATGTGAACGCGCCCCAATCAGATGGCGCCACGGCACTGGCGTGGGCCGCGCATTGGGATGATCTCGAAATGGCCGACCTGCTGTTGCGCGCTGGCGCGAAAGTGGACGCGGCAAACCGTCTTGGCTGGACTCCGCTTTCGCTGGCCTGCCAGAACGGCACTCCCGCGATGATTGAGAAGCTTCTGCGTGCTGGAGCCGATCCCAAGCAGTCCACTCCCACCGGTGAGACCCCACTGATGACTGCTGCTGGTTCGGGCAGTGTCCGCGCCATCCAGTTGCTGATTGAGCACGGAGCGGATGTGAATGCACGGGAGAAGCTGGGCGGTCAGACCGCGCTCATGTGGGCGATTTCCGAGCGGCATCCGGATGCGGCCAAAGCTCTCATTGAGCATGGAGCAGATGTGCGGTCGCGCTCGACGGGTGGATTCACCCCGTTGCTTTTTGCGGCACAGCAGGGTGATATCGCCGCGACCCAACTGCTATTGCAGGCCGGCGCGGATGTCGATGATGCCTCTGGCGCAGTGCAGAGCAATCGCGGCGCCTTCACCGCGGCTGGATACATGCGCGTGGTCGAGTCGCGCGGGCAGATGACGCCACTGCTGCTGGCTACCATCAGCGGCCAGGAGGAGATGGCCATTTTCCTGGCCGAGCACGGCGCCAATCCAAACGCGTCGGACTCCAGCGGTTCGGTGCTGCATTATGCAGTGCGCAAGGGAATTGTCTACGTGAACCGCCAGGACTCCAACGGCATGGGCGACTCGCCATTGGCGCGGCGGCCCAATATGACGCGGCTGGCAAAAGTCCTGCTTGACAAGGGCGCCAACCCGAACGTGCGGCTGAAGCGGAATCCGGAGAGCGGCTCGCTTATTAGCCCGGTTGGAGCCACGCCGCTGGTGCTGGCCGCCGCATCCTCCGATGTGGAACTGGTGCGGATGCTGCTTGATCATGGCGCGGACCCCTCGATCGCGACGGAAAAGAACACCACGGCGCTGATGCTGGCTGCCGGCGTGGGACGTAGCGAGGATCGCCTGCCAGGCGATGAAACTGGTGCGTTGGAGGCGATCAAGCTGCTGCTGGCGCACGGTGCGAAGCCGGATGCGGTGAACCAGGACGATGCGCAATGCGCGCTGCATGGGGCCGCGCGCATTGGCTCAAACGACATCATTGAGTATCTAGTTCAACAGGGGGCCAGGATGGAAGTGATGGACTCAATGGGGCAGACGCCGTTGAGCCTGGCCTCGGGTGTGATCACAAAAGGGACTTACAACGTATCCAAGTCGCCGTTCGGACCACATCCCTCCACCGTGGAATTGCTGCGCCGGCTCGGTGCGAAATCCCTGGAAGAAGCCGGCGTGCAGGTGATGGACGTGGTGAAGGACAGCGCCACGCCGCTGAAAACTTCCAAATAGCAATGAGTGCATGAATCGGACGCTGGATAGAGCTGCGGCTGCATCAGTGTGTAAGCATCTGCGTAACAAATGTGCTCACATCGCGTACTTGCTCGGCGGTTAGCTTGCCGCCGAAGGCAGGCATCTGGTCCCGGCCATTTGTTACCAGTGCCGCCACGGCCTCCATACTTGTAGCGCTGGTTAATGCCGGTCCACCGCCGGTCCCTCCCTGGCCATTGTCACCGTGGCAGATTGCACACATGGACTTGAAGACCGCGCCGCCGGCTGTGGTATTGGCAACCGGCAAGGGAGCAGAAGTAGCCGTCGTCGCGGGAGCCGGTTCCATGGGGGCCATTTTGCCATTCAGCGAGAACAGCCAGATACTGTCGCCGCGCGGCGAGCTGGCAAATGAACTGCCGCCCGAGTAGGCCACCACGTACTGCGCGCCGCGATGCTCGAACACGCTGGCTGGCGCGTTCACGCCGGCGCCGGTCTGGAACTGCCAAAGAAGTTTTCCGTTGGTCGAATTGAGGGCCGTCAGCCGGCCGTCGCCGCGGCCGACAAAGAGCAATCCTCCCGCTGTTACCACTGATCCGCTGTAGCAGCGCTCCGGCCAGCGCTGTTGCCAGACCAGCTTGTTCGTGCGCATATCGAGCGCGGCGAGAATACCGGTCACCGACCAGGGGATATTGCCGAATACTCCGCCGACGTAACGCTTGCCCGGTTCGGGTATTTTGTCGGCATCCTCGCCGGCGGTGAACACGCCGGTGCGGTCCTGCGCGCAGACGTAGAGCAGCCCCGCCTCAATGTCGTACGAGCTCGGCGGCCAGTTCGCGCCGCCGCCCTGTCCGGGGCGGGCCACGACGGGCGTGGTCCAGTAGGGCGTGAAGATGCGGCCGCCGTTGACCAGATTGAACCCTTCAGGGGCAATGTCGATGGACTGCGGCACGAAGGCGTCGCCGATGGGATAGGGCTGCGTTTTCGAGGTGGCCTGGCGCGGCTCCTGCGGCACGGGCCGCTCGACTATGCCCACGAGCGGCTTGCCGGTGATGCGATCCAGAATATAGACCCATCCGGTCTTGCCCGGTTCGGCGAGGGCCTTGCGCAGCTTGCCTTGGTATTGAATGTCGAAAAGTACCACCGGGCTGGGGCTGTCGTAGTCCCAAAGATCGTGATGCACCTGTTGAAAGTGCCACCGGTACTTGCCAGTCTTGGCCTCAACGGACACGATGGACGAAGAAAACAGATTGTCGCCGGGGCGCACGCCCCCGCCAAAGTCGGGGCCGGCATTGCCGGTGGAAAAGTAGAGCAGGCCCAACTCGGGGTCCGCCGCGGGCGTCTGCCAGACGGTGCCACCGCCGTGCTGCCAATAGTCGTTGTTTTGCGGCCAGGTATCGTGGCCGATCTCGCCGGGGCCGGGAATGGTGTAGAAGGTCCACACGAGATGGCCGTCGCGCGCATCGAAAGCCTTCACGCGTCCGCGCACGCCGTATTCGGCGCCCGCAAAGCCGGTGATAACCAGCCCGTCGAAATAGAGCGGCGCGCTGGTGATGGTGAAGCCTTCCTGCCAGCGTTCTGCCTGCACGGACCAGGCTACTTTGCCCGTCTGCTGATCGAGCGCCACCAGCTTGCCGTCGAGCTGGCCCACATAGACGCGGCCATCGCCGAGCGCCACGCCGCGGCTGGTCCAGCCGCAACAGACCGTGTCATTTTTCGGATCGAGTTTGGCGGCGTAGGACCACAGGATGCGCCCGTCATCCACGCTCAGCGCGAACACATCGTCGGCGCCAGTGACCACGTAGATGACTCCGTTGTGGACGATGGGTGTAGCCTCGCCCGAGTACTTCGGCTCGAGCCCTGACCCGTTCAGATGTGTGCGCCAGACAGCCTTGAGGTTGCCGACAGTGTCGCGGTTGAGCTGTTTCAGCGGCGAGTAGCGCCGGTTGTAATGGTCTCCGCCATTGGTCAGCCATCCGGTGGTGGGCAGCGCGGCCATTTGCTGCCCGGTGAAAGCCGGGGCGGGCGGGATGGAAAACTGCTGCGCGTCGATCAACCCGGCGGCAATGCTGACCAGCAGCAGCGAACACACCAGTGGGAAGCTAACTCGAGTTCGCATGGGAATCTCCGTAACGGCGAATCCTTCGGTTGGAACCGCCAACCGGCCCGTGGTGACGACTGCTGAGCAGAGATGGCGGGGAAGAACCCGCCCGGGTGAGCCGGACCGCCGGCTCACCCGTAACGGGCGAAAAAACGAGGAACGCTAGAACAGCAATTTCAGAGCGAACTGAATCTGCCGCCCCGTGCCCGCGCCGGTGATTCGCGCGGCGGTGCGCAGTGGTGATTCGGTGGGCAGGGAACCGGAGAAGAGAATCCGGTCGGGTGATTCGAAGTTCACGCGGTTGAGGATGTTGAAAGTTTCCGCGCGGAACTCCATCCTGCCACTTTCGCCGAGCTTGTGGATGGCAGTGTCCTTGCTGAACGACAGGTCCACCGTTGCCAGGCCGGGTCCACTGATGAAGTTTCTCCCCGCTGTACCGAGGAAGCCAGGTTCAGCGAGGGTGAACGCGCAGGGGTCATAGTACAGCTCCGGTGTGCCTAGCTTCTGGCCCGCAACCACACCCGTGCAGCCGGCGGTGGTGCCGGTTGCAATATTGGCGCCTGTACGCCCAGCCACCAGATCCGGCCGGTCGCGCTGTCCAGTCTGCACGCCATTCCGGGAGCGGTTGGCCAGGATGTTGATGGTGAAGGGGAAGCCAGACTGCAGCGACACGATGCTGCCCACCCGCCAGCCATTTAGAACTGCCCCAGCAACCCCGCCCTTGGAGATTCCCGGCAGGGAATACAGCGTGTTCAGCCGCCAGTTGTGCTCAATGTCGAAGGCGGAGCGGCCGTGGTCCGTCTTGCGGTTGTAGGGATCCATCGCCACCACGCTCTCCGTGGTAATGTCGCCGCCGAGCTGCCCCTGCGTTTCATCAATCGACTTGGACCACGTGTAGGAGCTCTGGAATACCAGGCCGTGCCCGGCTTCCTTCTTCAGGCCAAACTGCAGCGAGTGGTAATGGGAGTTGATGCCGGTGGCACCCAGCAACATGGGACCCCAAGCCTGGTTTCTGCGGCGCACCGACGGCCAGAACATGCGGCCACTGGGAAGAATGTCGGGAACCGATGGATTGCCTTCGATCTCGGTGACGATGTTGGTGCCCTTGGATCCCACGTAGCCGAGCGAGAGCGCCGAGTTCCAGGGCAATTGGCGGTCAACGGTTAGATTGTAGTGGAACATATAGGGCTGCTTCATGTGGTAGTCGGCGCCGCGGATGGTATTGCCGATTGTGGCCCGATCATAGGCCAACGGCAGTGAATTGATGATCGGGAATCCCGCCACGGTGCTGGTGCTGGAGAACGGCGGGGTGGAGGTAATGGTAACCACTAGTGTCGCCCCCAGCAGGCCAATGTCATAGAGCATGCCGAAGCCGCCGCGGACCGACGTCTTGCCATCGCCGGTGGCGTTCCAGGCGAAGCCCAGCCGCGGGCCGAAGTTGCGCTTCGAGTCGTTCTGGACAGGTAGCCCCAACGTAGTTTTGGTGTCGTGCACGATGTCGCGCAATGCCGCGCCGCGTCCACGCACTTCGGATGGGTCGGTATTGAACTCGTAGCGCAGGCCCAGGTTTAGCGTCAGATTTGGCTGCACCTGATAGTCATCCTGCACATAGAAGCCATAGGTCGTGTAGTAGTGGATGCGACTCAGGTCCGAGCCTGGCGTGATGGCCGAATACGACTGCGCGCGGCCCTCCAGGAAGTCTCGGACGTTGGCGAACTGCACGGAGCCTCGATTGTCGGTGCTCACGGTAACGTACTGGCGGAAGTGGTTGATGAGCACGCCATACTTCAGCGAATGTCTCCCGAGGGTGTTGAACATATCATCGCTGAAGGTAAAGATGCCCTGATTGTAAATGGCCGGAGTGGTGCTGGACGGGCCATAGGAGCCGATGCCGGCGATATTTACCACGCCCATCGCCTTGCCCGGAATAAACGCGTACTGCGGGCCGGTGTACTTGGATGGCGACTGGTTATCGCTGAACGTGCGGCTGTAGGACAGCCGTGCCGTGTTAATGGCCGTGGGCGATAGGACATGATTCTCCGAAACCGTGGCGAACTGGTTGCGGCTGACCAGCGACTGGCTGAAATCCGGAGTGTCCAGAATCTGATTCTGCTGGGAGTCGTTGATGGTGTAGCGGCCGAAAAAACTGTCCGCATCAGAGAAGCTGTGGTCGCCGCGGCCCTGCGCGAATAGTTCATTCGTAGGCTGCGTGAACGGGAAGGTGTAGCGGTTGCCGGAGAGGTTCGGCAGCGGGAAGATGGCAATCCACGGCGCGATCACCGGCGAGACTGTAGCCACCTGCGCGGAGGCAGGCTGCCCGACGAGCTCAGGCAACTGCGGGCAGGCATCGCGGGTAACCACTGCGCCGGCCCCGCCGCGGCAGCCGACTCCGGGGACTGCGGAAATCTTGGTAACGCCCAGCCGCTCGCGCAGACCTTCATAGGTGAGGAAGAAAAATGTGGCGTCTTTGCGGACGGGCCCGCCGATCGAGCCGCCGAAGTTGTTGCGCACAAACGGCGGCGAGCGCCGCTTGGAGGCCTCCGTCTTGTAGTCGAAGAAGTTGCGCGCATCGAGCGCGCTATTGCGGAGGTACTCAAATAGCGAGCCGTGCAGCGTGTTCGTGCCCGACTTGCTGACCATGACGACCTGGCTGCCCATGGTCATGCCGTATTCCGCGCTGAACGAATTGCTAATGATGCGAAATTCCCGGATGCCCTCCAGGCCGAGCGATGCGCCGCTGGCCGAGGCCGCGGTGGAGACGATCAGGTTCTGCATGATCGCGCCGTCCATCAGATAGTTGTTGGAGCGAAACGGCGCGCCGCTGC
>SHUM01000066.1 GCA_009691245.1 Acidobacteriota bacterium
AGTACAACACCCGCAGGCCGCACTCGGCGCTCGGCTATAGGCCCCCGGCGCCGGGGGCCTATAGCCCTGTCAAAAACCCAGTTTCTCGGCCTCAGGTTGTGATGTAAACTCTCTCACAAGGATTGGTACAAAATCTCGGGCGGGTCAGGCCGGGAGGAATTGATTCCAGCCGAGCCGCAAATTGAGGAAGTCGACCGCATCCCCTAGCATCTGCTCGACAGGCTGAAGGCGCTAGGCATGTTTGGCATGACCACGCCGCAGCAATACGGCGGGCTGGGTCTGGGCATGAGCGAGGAAGTGCGCGTCGTGTTCGAGCTGGCGTATGCCTCGCCGGTGTTTCGCGCGGCGCTGGGATCGAACAACGGCATCGGCGCGCTGGGCTTGATCAACGAGGGCACGCCGGAGCAGAAGCAGAAGTATCTGCCGCGCATCGCCACCGGTGAGTTGATCGCGTCGTTTTGTTTGACGGAGGCCAATGCCGGTTCCGACGTGGCGGCGCTGGAAACCTCGGCAGTGCGCGACGGCGATTCTTACATCCTCAACGGGACCAAACGATTCATCACCAACTCGCCGCGCGCGGGGCTGTACACCGTCTACGCGCGCACCGCGCCCAAGGAAGCGGGCACGGCGGGCATCTCGGCGCTGCTCGTTGAGAGAACCTCGCCGGGACTCAGCGTCGCCGAACCGTGGAAGACCATGGGCTTTCGCGGGTCGCACTCCGCCGACGTGATCTTTGAGGATTGCCGCGTGCCCGCTGACGCGCTGCTCGGCGGGAAAGAGGGCGTGGGCTTCAAGGCCGCCATGCGCACGCTCGACCATGCCCGCATCCACATGGCCGCGCTGGCCCAGGGCATGTCGCGGCGGCTGATCGACGAAGGACTCGCCTACGTGCAGAAGCGCAGGCAGTTCGGGCAGGCCATCGCCAATTTCCAGTTGATCCAGGCCATGCTCGCCGATTGCGAGACAGAAACGGTGGCGGGCCGCGCCATGATTGAGAAAGTGGCGCGCGACAAGGACGCGGGTGAGAACATCACCAAGGACGCGGCCTGCGCGAAGTATTTCTCCACCGAGGCGCTGGGACGCATCGCCGACCGCGTCTTGCAGATGCACGGCGGCATCGGCTATACCAAGACCTGCGCGGTCGAGCGGCTCTACCGCGACGCGCGCCTGCTGCGGATTTTCGAGGGAACCAGCCAGATTCAACAGATTGTGATCGCGCGTGAGATGCTGCGCGGCACAACAGTTAGGGAATAACTCCGGTTCAATTACACAATTGGAATAAAGTCTCCGAAATCCATTGGAGCCCCGGCAGGGGCGGCAGATAGTAGCCCACGGCGCAAGCCGTGGGTAACAAGGGCAGTAACAAGGGCAGTGAAGGGACGAGCCCCGGTAGGGGCGAAAGAACGTTAGAGTTTCTTTCGCCCCTACCGGGGCTCGTTGTGCTTCACGCTCGTAAACCCACGGCTCACGCCGTGGGCTACTATCTGCCGCCCCTGCCGGGGCTGAAAACTGCTGCATCTAACGGATCAAGGATGGTCTATCTAATGCCGTACTCTTTCCAGCGAGCGCGGACCTTGGCTAAATCTGAAGCCAGCGGCTCGGCGTTCTCGGGAAACTGCGAGCCGTCCTTGGCGTAGTGCTCGTGCGGGGTAGTGGCGTCAATGCCCATCTGATCGCTTTCGCCGCGGCGCGAGATCACCTGCGACGTATCCAGCGTCAGCGACTTGCCGCCCGGAATGATGATGACGTCGCGCGAGGCCTGCACGCGCGTGGCCATGGCCCACTCGACCTTGAATGCATTCCACGGATCAATGTCCTCATCTACCACGGTAACCAGTTTGCAGAACAGCGTGGGATGGCCCAGCACGGCGAACATGGTTTCGCGCACGTGGCCGTGGTAGGACTTCTTGAGGGAAACCACAGCATGGAAGCCGGCACAGCCCGCCGGGGTGATGCAGACATCGCGAACATTAATGATGCCCACGCGGCGCAATTGTTCGAGCATCGCCGCCGAGCGGCCCATCGAGCGCACCGTGGTGGACTCACTCGGCGGACGGCCTTCCAGCGTGCCGTGAAAAATGGGATCGCGGCGGTGCGTTACCTTCTTGACTTCTATGTAAAAACTATCTTTCACGCCCGCGCCCATGAAGCCGAGGAACTCGCCGAAGGGGCCCTCCTCCTGCGGCCAGAATTTATCGATAGGCATCTCGCCCTCAATAATAATCTCGGCGTGAGCGGGCACCAGCAGGTCGGATAGCTCGGCCTTCACGACCTCCATTGGCGAACCTTTCAGCGCGCCGGCCACGTCATACTCATCCACCTGCGCGGGCACGGCTGAGACGCTGGTCAGGCTCAGATACGGGTCCGGGCCAATCACGATGGCGACGGGCATGTTCTTGCCTAGCGCCTTCCACTTATCCCAGTTCTGGTGGATGTGGCGATAGGGAATATCCACAACGTAACAGCCGGAGACCTTGGAGTTGAAAATCTGGCAGCGGTAGTTGCCGGAGTTGATCCAGCCGGTCTCAGGGTCCATGGAGATGACGCCGTGCAGCGTGCCGATCTCCGGGCCACCGTCCTTGGGATGCCACTTCGGCACGGGAAATGGATCAGCGTAAAGATCCGGGTCGTCAATGACCACTTCCTTGCAAGGCGCTTCGGCGCGGCTGACAACTGTGCGGCGAATCGGCTTGGCATAGGCCTGACGCCACTTGGCGGCAATGGCCTCGGTGGAGGTTTCGACGCCCATCGCCAGCGCATATTGCTCTCGCGTCGACAATGTACCAGCCAGCAACGGAGTTTTGTAATTGCCCACTTTCTCAAATAGCAGGGCCGGGCCGAACTTGTCGAAGTTCTCGCGGCACACCGCGCCCACTTCCCAATCCTTCTCCACGGGAACTTTCACTCGAGCGAGAAGATTCCGTTCTTCGAGCGCCGCCATAAATTCGCGCAGGCTTTCATAGCCGGTCTTACGTTGCGTTTCGTGCATGACAGTTGCCATTGCTTCATACCCTCCAGAACTTGAAGCCAAACTCAAAGTTGCTCTCCCGCGCTTGACCGGCGGTAGGGCTGATCCAGGCAATACTCTATAGTCAGCCGCGACCTATGTCGCAGACCTCGCTTGCGATTCTACAATAGTAGTTCAGGATACAACCATTGCAGGCGAATATCACCCCATGTTTCCATACCTTGTTCCTCCCTCTTTCTGTGCGCTTTTACGCTAATTCGTCCGCGGAAATCAGGATGAGATATGGTAGTGTTCGGATGATGCCCACTGAGTCCTCAAAACAAACCAGCTGGCCTTCGGGAAACATCGGAGAGCAGCTTCGGCAGCAGCGTTTGAAAAATGGCTGGACGCTCGATCAAGTCTCCGCGCAAACGCGAATTCCTGTCCGCCATCTGCAAACCATAGAGGACGGTCGTGGCCGCGAATTGCCCGGCGGCTTCATCGGAAAAAGTTTTGTGCGCCAGTATGCCGAAGCGGTTGGCCTGGACGGCGAGCAGGCGCTTCGGGATTTTGTGACCTTGACCGGAGTGAATCTTGATGTGGCCTTCGAAGAAAGAAAGATTTCGCCCTTTACGCCGGAATCACTGCAACGTTTTCAGGCTAAGCAGTGGAAACGGATCGCGCTGATTGCCGCATCCGTGGTGTTGATCGGCGCGATCATTGCGTATCTGCTTTACAAGCCATCGAATGAGCCGGCACCAGCCCCTTCGCAAAATGCTCCGGACGATCGTGCGCCAGCCGCTGCCACTACATCACAGCCCCCCCTATCCGAACCTCCGGCTATAGTTCCCGCAGCGACCGCGCCAGTGAGCGGCGGAGCGCCTCCTTCTGCGCGCCCCCGCGTTTCGGGATTATCACGCAGCCGAACAGCTTTACCGGAGCCGTCTCCCGGAAGCGAGGAAAGAAGCGCTGAAACAAACGCCACGGCAACTCAACCGCAGACGGTTCCGCAGAGCAGCCCGCAACTCGAAACCGCGGCTCCGCCCGCACCCGCGCAAACAGAACCCAATCCGTAGGCTATTCTCATGCAATCTCCTAATCAGAAATTTATCCATTGAAACGGCTTCGGCGAAATTCTTATGGAAGGAAAATGCTACAATAAATTCCCCGCCAGCTCCCGTGGGCGGAGGCTGGGAATAGCGAGACACTAAAATTCCACCAAGCCGGAGAATTTTGCGCGGACCAGTCGCCTTTGAAAATGTCCAACGGTACGCCGTCCAATTCTGGACTCCCATTTGCAGAGCGGTTATTGCTGGCCAAGGGCGGAGCTTTGATCTCGCCCGAGACTGCCCTGGCAACGCTTGTTCGGCTGGCGGCGGATGAGGACAACAAAATTCGCGAAGCCGCGATGGCTACACTGCAACAGCTTCCGGATGAGCGTTGCAAGGAGTGGCTCAGCTCGCCCGAAACATCGAGGATTGTCTTGCGCTATTTTCTCGAACCGGAGCGAATGCGCGTCGCCATCCTACCCCTTCTGCTGGAACATCCCGAGTCTCCCGAAGACGCCGTAACGGCGTTGGCCACGCTGGCAGATCCAACGATCGTGCCGGTGTTGCTTGAAAATCTTGACCTGTTGAAGACTTCCTCTCTGATCGCACTTAAGGACAATCCCACTTACCTGCTCTGGCAGAAGAATCCGCCTGAAGGCGGGTTCGTGGTGGAGGTCGACATCCTGGAGATGCTCATTCTGGAGATGGAGACCGACAAGGGCATCACGCCGGAGCGTTGCGCCGAGATGCTCGCCGAAATCGATACGGACAGCGATATCCCGGAGGAAGAAAAGAAACGGGCCACTGGTGTCGTGCAGAAGATCGCTCAGATGAAAGTAGCGCAGCGAGTCAAGCTGGCCCTGCTCGGCTCGCGAGAAGAGCGCTCGCTGCTGATCCGCGATTCTTCTCGCGTGGTTCTGCGCGCCGTGCTGGTCTCCCCCAAGCTCACCGACTCCGAGGCCGAGGGCTTCGCCTCCCTGAAGAACGTCAGCCAGGAAGTTCTGCGCATGATTGCGATGAGCCGCAAATTCATCAAGCGTTACATCGTTGTGAAAAATCTGGTGATGAACCCCCGGTCGCCGCTCGATATCACGCTGCCGCTTTTGAATCGTCTGCTGATTCAGGATGCGCGCGTGGCCGCTGCCAGCAAGGATATCCCCGACACTCTGCGTAAGATGGCTCAACGGCTGGTCCAGACTCGCGCCACGTAAAATCTTTTGGCGCACAGCTCTTCGGCACGGCTGGAGTGGATTCGCTAAACGCCTGCTGAACTCGGTTTCCACATGGTTGGGGGACGGCAGGAATGGGCCTGACAAAAGGCTTGGATTTTCCCGCTGAATCGGCTAACCTTGCGACACATCGTATAAGTCAGGCTTTATAGCAGGAGGGTCCTACGGTGCCACCCGTTCGAGTCGGTTTGATTTATTTGGCCGCATTGCTGGCCTGGGCGGCAACGCTGCCCAGTCCCTTGCGGAGTCAATCCTCCGTTCCCGCTCCCACAGCCACCATCCCCGGCCCCCTTATCGGGTTCCAGCGCATGACGGCCATCAGCCGCAAGGTGGGCAGCGACGAAATTCTCCCATTCCTGGCACGTAACGTGGTCATTGACGGCTATCAGATGCGGCAGGGCCAGGACCCCAAGCCGACGGAATATCTGAAACTCATCAAGAGCTACTTGGCGCAAGCTCGTGAGTTGCGCGAGTTGGCTGGCACCAGCGGATTGATCCGCATCGAAAGCTGCGCCGAGGTGGCTCCGCTGCTCAAGACACTTGGGTTCCGCTTCCGCACGCCCTGCGGGCCAAACACAACGCTCGAAACCGAGGAACCTCGCCGCGCCTTCCTCACCATTGACTCCGGGTTCCCATTGACGGAATTGGAAGAGGACCTGCACGATGGCAAACCCTTTGAATATCATTTTTCCAGCTTTGATGCCCCCATCATCTTCACACCGCGCGACTGGACCAGCGTGGATAAGGATTTCCTCGAAGCGCTGCTGGACGATCCGCAATTGGCCCGTCTCTACTGGGCATTCTCCAGACTGGAGGACGGCACGCGCGAGCAACTACGCAAGTCGCCGGGATTGACGGCGCTGCTGCCGCACGCTGCCGTTCTGGATTTCTACGGAAGCCATCTCTACATTCGCCAGGGACGGGTTGTGGTCCCCGGCGGTACGGAAGCCGAATCGGCCTGGAGAAGTCTGGTCGGCGCCAGCCCGGAGAATCCTTCGGAGTTTCTGCTGGCCCTAGTCAGCAAGGACAACGGCTGGGTGGCTGCGTACTTCGACGCGCTTTCATTCACTCCGCGCGAGCAACAAGCTTATTTCGCCGACTCGGGACGGCTCAAGAAAATGTATGAGGCGCTGCGCGGACCCAAAGTAACCGGTAGTCCCGCCCGCTCCGTTTTCCGTCCCACCGCCAGCATGTACCTGCTGACCTCGCGCCTGATTCTGGAAGCGAATGGACAGCCGGCAGTGCCCGGAAATATCGAAGTGTGGAAGGAAATTTTCCGCCGCCGCAGCGACATGCGAGTGGTACGCGAATGGGCGCGCAAGACCAACGGCTGGAGCAAGCCGGATGATCTGCTGGAAGCCTTCTTCGCGCTGTCGCGCGAGCACAGTCAGGAGTCTCCGCTCCAGGTTTATCTGGCGCTGACCGAACTGGACCGGCGGCGTCCCGCGGATCGCAAACTGAGTCCGGCCACCGTCCGCCTGCTGGCCGAGCGTTTTGCACGATTCCGCGATCAGTTTGCGTTTTTCTCGGAGTTCGGCGAGCTGGATGACGCCGCCATCGCCCGCTTCTTCACGGTTGCCGACGCCATTGACGCCATCAAGGATCGCGCTGTCCGCGCCAACGCCCTGGGCATGTTCCAGTCGAGCGCCGGGCTGTGGCAGATACTGGCTCGTCAGGATCAGATTCCGTCCAATCAGTTGAACGCTTCCTGGCAGAAAGTACTGCAACCTTATACCGGCATCCGCACCTCTGAGCAGTTGTTTGACGCTGGGCGCGCCGGGCTGGAAGAATTGTGGAAAGCCATTGGCGGAAGTGGGCCCATCCGTGAAAGTGAGTTCATCAGGCTGCTCGCCGGTCCGACTCAGCAGAACGAGGCCAGCAAGCAATCCCGCCAACGGATGGAGGAGAAGCTCCGTTCGGCATTGGGCACACAGCGGCTGGTCTCTCTCGACAATTTGTTTCAACTGGGCGATGGCCTGACGCAGATGGGGCAAGGCACCGGGTCAGCGGAGAACATGCTGCGGTTGGCGGCCTCGCTGCGTGAGTTTGAATTGCCGCAACCGCTGTTTACGCGCAGCGAACGCGCGGAGTGGGCCAGCGGCCTGCACAATAATCCGCACACCTCGCTGCAAACGCGCACCGATCTCGCCAAAGTAATCCAGAAAGGCCGGGAGCCGGGAGCCATGACCCAGGCGCGCGGCATTCTGGCGCCGTTCCTGCGCGACACCATGGTGGGCTTGAACTATGTCTACTATGAGCCGCCCGGCGCGCAGATGATTCACAACAACCCGCTCTTTGTCCGCTCGCATAACTTCTCCGGCCAGATGACCATGAAGGGCGATGAAGTATGGCAAACTCCGCGCGTATTCGGGCGCGGCTGGTCGGCCTCCGGCGGCGCGCATCTGGCCGGGTCGCTGGCGGACCTGCCTTATGTGCTGGCGCAGGTTGAGCAGGACTTCATCATTCCCGAGAACGCGCAGTCGCTCATCTGGGCCGATTTGGTTCCGACCATACTGACCGGTGCGATTCTGCCCCGCTGGTGGAATGTTACGGCCAATGAGATGCGCGCCGTGGCGCTCTATCAGCAGCTCGGCGAACAGATTCTGGAAGCAGCCGCGCAGGATGCCGCGTTGCGCAACACACTGGTCGGCATTCTCGCCGATCACCTGCTCCCACAACGTCTGGGCCAGTTGGAACGGGACTTGATGGAAGGAAAAGCCAGCGAGGCGATCCTTCGTCTGGTGCCATCTGAGCTGTTTTCCCTGGGCTCCAAAATGTTCGACAAGGACGCGGCCCGCATGGCGGCGCTAGGAGCCGCGGGCGCGGAGTTGGCCAGTCTGAAACAATCCGCTCCCGAGGAGATTGACTCCAAACGCATCTCGAATAACTTCGGCACGCCCCATCCCATGCTGGCGCAAACGTACGCGCGCGAGCTGCTGGCCACCAAGCCGCTGCCCACGTTTCTCGGCTATTCGAGCCGCCTGCTGGCCGAATCCTGGGAGTCCGGCAACCTATTCTGGGCGCGGCTGGCGGTTGAGAAGAATCTTCCTCCGTCCAGCCTGAACCATCTGATCCCGGAATTGACACACCGCATGGTGGAAAAGATTTTCGCCACTCATCTGGAGGATTGGCCCGCCGTGCTGCGCGCCATGCGCGAAACGGCTGTCGAGTTCCGCGAGGGAAAAATCGGAGCGCCAGAGCTTGCCGCATCCGGGGGAGCAATGGACGGCTCGGCGGGAGCTGCGAGTGCGGGTGCAAAGTTCCAGTAGTAAATTTTTCTGTCAACGATCCCAGTTTTTGATATTATCAGTCCCAAAAGCTTTGTGAGGTTGCCTATGTCGTTGACGATCATGCGCACACCCAGCCGTTGGAAGGGGGCACTACTTTTGATGGGGGCACTACTTTTGAAGAGGCCACTACTTTTGATGCTGCTGGCTCTGCTAATGCTGATTCCCTTCAGCCTGCCACAGCCCGGCACGGCACAGAATAGCGTGCCCCAGGTTGTGCTCAATTCAGCGGACGAACTCTCCAACGGCGCCGTGTTCCGCGTGGAAGTCGACATGGTGCTGCTCAACATCGCGGTTACCGACAGCAAGGGCAACTACGTTACAGGTCTAAAGCCTTGGGACTTCACTGTCAGTGAAGATGGCCTGGCGCAGAAAGTGGCCACCTTCGCCGAGGGCAACGAATCGCCGCGCGACCTCGGCGAATTCACGCCCAGCGAAAGCGTAGTCCAGATCGTCAAGCCGGATAAGGCGCGCGTGGGCACACGTCTGCGCGACGATTCGCCTGCCGGCGTTTTCCCGGAGGACGAGACCGAGCGCATCTCCCAGTTAGTCTCCGGCGCCAGCGTGTACATTCTCTTCGATACCAGTAACTACATGTATGAGGGTTTCGTCTACGCGCAGGATGCCATCGCCGACTTCGTGCGCTCACTCGACAATCCTGATCGCGTCGCACTGTACTCCTACTCGCGCGACTTTTCCCGCCACGCTACATTGACATCCGATCGTGGGCTTGTCCTGCGCGGGTTGCGCAGCACGATTGTGGGCGACGACGCCGCGTTGTATAACGCCATGCTGCTGACGCTTAAGGACGCGGCTCGATCCAGTGGACGCAAAGTTTTGGTCGCCTTCTCAAACGGCCCGGATGACGCCAGCATGGTGGCGCCCGAAGACGTTCGCGAGTTTGCCCAGGCCGAAGGCATCTCCATCTACATGGTCTCGACGCGCGAAGCCCGGCACGATCCGGTCTCGACCGCGGTGTTCCAACGCATCAGCGACACCACCGGAGGCAAGGCCTATTTCGCCAAGGACTGGAAGGCTCAGCAGGATGCCTTCGCGTCCATCCGTAGCGACTTATCCCACCTTTATAGCGTCAGCTACTACCCCAGCCAGAACCCCAACCGCGGTTGGCGCGACATTACCGTGAAGTTGTCCGGCGATCATCTTAAGAAATATAAGATTCGCGCCCGCACCGGATATCGCCCGCGGCCCGCGCGCATGGGCGGCTAGCGCTCGGGTTCAGGAAATCCATGGCAATCTATTTCGCTGTCATTCTGAGCACAGCGAAGAAGCTGCTTTGCCCTACGCGCCCGATTTCAGCAACGCAATTCCGTTCCTTCGCGTCACTCAGGATGACAGCCATAGTGGGCTGACAGTGATTAGCGTGGTTTCGTACAATTCAGTCCGATTTCATTCGAGGGAATCATGAAGAATAAAAATCGTAAAACATCTCAGCTATTTATTGCGGCTTTTTCATTGCTGCTCATCGCTGGCGTGCTCATCGCGTTGAGCGGCCCGGGCGCATCGGATATTGCACCTATAAAATTGGCCGGTGGTCCTCGCTTGGTGTCAATCGACGCGTTGCCGGAGTTGAACGCGGACGGCCCCATGTGCCAATTCGTGCCAGCCGGCGCTGGCTCCGAGCAGGCTCTAATGGCAATGTACCAAGCGGGTGGAGCGCCTGCCCGCGGTGCCGCCAGCGACCCGCGCAATCTCATTCGCGATCGCGCGCCGCTGCGGGTAATTAAGGACCCCTATCCCACTTACAGCGCCGTGGCCATGGACTTCAAGAACGAAGAGATCGTGTTGCTGGACGAGAACCTGTTCCAGATTCTCTCTTATGATCGCACCGCCAACACGCCGCCCCAAGCGACCATGACGGAGCCCAAGCGCGTCCTGGGCGGTCATCATACCAAGATCGAGTTCAATTGCGGTCTGTACATTGATCAGAAGAACGGCGACATCTACGCGGTCAACAACGACACGCTCGATACGCTGGTCATCTTTAACCGAGAAGCAAAAGGTGATGTCCCGCCCACGCGCGAGCTCAGTACCCCGCACCGCACTTACGGAATCGCCGTGGACGAAACCAAAGAAGAGATGTATCTCACGGTGCAGGATTCCCCGATGATCGTGGTGTACAACAAGTCAGCTGCCGGACAGGATCAACCGAAGCGCGTTATACGCGGCAACAAGACGCAGATGGCCGACGTCCACGGCATCGCGCTCGACACCAAAGGCGGCTGGATATTCGTCGCCAACTACGGCAATGGCGCGCTCTATGAAGAAGGCGGCGATCCGACTGCGGGACTACTCAGCAACCGCCCGCGCGGCGCGACCCGTCCAGGCGACCAGCCCAACACCGTGGCGGCAGCACCGGCGGCGGCCGCTCCAGCCGCAAACTTTGATGATGGCCCGGGCATGCGCCGCAAGCCTGGCTCCGGCTATTTCACCCAACCATCCATCACCGTTTATCGCATAACCGACAGCGGTGATGTCGCGCCGGTGCGAACCATCCAAGGCCCCAAAACCAAGTTGAACTGGCCCGCGCACATCTTCTTCGATGAGGAGCGCAATGACCTCTACATCGCCAACGACGGCGGCCACAACGTGCTGGTCTTCAAGGGCGACGCCAATGGCGACGTAGCTCCGTCGCGGGTTATCGCCGGGCCCAAATCGAACGTGAAGAATCCTACCGGCGTGTTTGTGGACCCGCGCAACAAAGAGATCGTGGTCTCCAACATGGGCAACCACATGGCCACGGTGTATCCCATTGACGCCAACGGCGATGTGGCTCCGCTGCGCATCATTCGCGGCGCACCGCTGGATACGCCAGCCCTGCAGATCGGCAATCCCGGCGCGGTCGCCTATGACACCAAGCGCGACGAAATCCTCGTTCCCAACTGAGTGGCCCACCCGCAGATCGCGGTATTCGCCAGGATGGCGAAAGGTGGAGATGCTCCCAAGCGCGTGGTATTCGGTCAGGCGACGCTATTAAGCCGCACCATGCACGACATTCGTTACAGCCCCAAGCGCGATGAGATGTACGTCGCCAACCCGTTCGGCCAGGCCGTGCTCACTTTCCGCGCCGCGGCGGCTGGCGACGAGAAACCCATCCGCATCATTCAAGGCCCCAAGACGGAACTGGGCGGCATCGACACCATGGAAATCGATGACCTGCATGATGAACTCTATGTCCCGGATGGCGATAATGTGCATGTCTATCCCATTACAGGCAACGGCGACGTGGCCCCCAAACGCACGCTGAACGGCGGTCGCGACATCGGCTGGCGTCCCGGCAGCGGCATCGCCGTGGATAATGTCCACGACTTTCTGGTAACCGACGGCACCGTGCTCGGCCCCATGGCCGACGGATTCAAGCATCCCTACCGCACCGGTCGTGATGCGATCCTGATCTTCGACCGACTGGCGGAGGGCAAGGCCAAGCCGCTGCGCATCATTCGAGGTCCCAAGGCCGGCATCTTCGGTATCCGGCAAATGCAGGTCTATCCGAAGAACGGCTGGATCATCATTAGTCAGATTACCGATGGCGGGATCGCCGAGCCCGACGACACCTTCGTGGGAGTCTGGAGCGTCTACGACAACGGCGACGTCGCGCCACGCTGGCGCATTGACGGCAAGGCTTCCAACGTCATGAAGAAGCCTCGCGGCGTTACGCTGAACCCCAACCACAAGGAGCTGATCGTCTCCGATATGCGCCTCAACGCGGTGCTGACTTTCTCCTTCCCGGAGATCTTCGACATCGAGGCGAAGCGCCCGTAATTTATTTCGCATTCCCTCCAATGCTTTCAAGATGCCCCGGTGCGAATAACGCATCGGGCATTTTTGTGTGTATCAGAGTCCCGACCGCGAGGGAGGGGGCACGTTCAACGGTTATTGATAGTTGATGAGTGTGCCCCCTCCCTCGCGGTCGGGGCTCTGATACACACCCTATTCGCCGCTTGCTTACGCCCCGCGATTTGATAGAATCGACTACAGCGTCCAGCACCAGACACTGGCCGGTATGGCCAGTGGCAGGATTCTGTAAACAAGGAGAAATCAGGTATGAGTAAGTCCCGGCCCCCACGCCGCAGCGGTTTTGTTGTAGCGGCATCGCTACTCGCCATCGCGGCTTCCGTTGTGCTTCTTAGTGATACGAATTATTCATCCGTCCTAACGGCATCCCGCCAGCCATTTACTGCTGGCCCGAAACTGACCTCCATTCAGGCCCTGCCTGAGATGAGCGACGACGGAGCGATGTGCCAACTCGCCCCCGCCGCGGCCAGCCAGCAGGAGATACTTGCCATGCTGCAGGCGCCCGCCGGCGCGGCGCAGAATATCGCCAGCCCCGGGGCTCGCAACGCCATCAAGGACCGCGTGCCGCTGCGCGTGATTAAAGACCCCTATCCCACGTACAGCGCCGTGGCCATGGACTTCCAGAACGACGAAATCGTGCTTCTGGACGAGAACTTGTTCCAGATTCTCGCCTATGACCGCACCGCCAACACGCCGCCGCAGGCGGCCATGACTGAGCCGAAGCGCGTCATCGGCGGGCACCACACTAAGATCGAATTCAACTGCGGGCTGTACATCGACCCCAAGAACGGCGATGTCTACGCGGTGAACAACGATACGCTGGACACGCTGGTCATCTTCAACCGCGAGGCCAAGGGCGACGTGCCGCCGACGCGCGAACTGCACACCCCGCACCGCACCTACGGCATCGCCGTCGATGAAGAGAAAGAAGAGATGTACCTCACCGTGCAGGACGCGCCCATGATCGTGGTCTACAACAAATGGGCGTCGGGCGAGGAGAAGCCCAAGCGCGTGATCAAAGGCAACAAGACGCGACTGGCTGACGCGCACGGCATGGGCCTCGACGTGAAGAACAAATGGATATTCGTGGCCAACTACGGCAACGGCGCCAAGTACACCGAGGAGGCGCTGAAGCCCGGTAATATCGAGAGCTTCGGCGGTCGCATCAATGGCTCGGGATACTTCACCGCTCCCTCCATCACCGTCTACCCCATGGCGGCCGAGGGCGACGTGGCACCCATCCGCGAGATCAAAGGCCCCAAGACCATGCTGAACTGGCCCGCGCATATGTTCATCGACGAGATCAACGGCGACGTCTACGTGGCCAATGACGGCGGCCACAACGTGCTGGTCTTCAAAGTAACCGACAACGGCGATGTCGCGCCGTATCGCGTGATCGCCGGGCCCAAGTCGAACATCAAGAATCCCACCGGCGTTTTCGTGGATCATAAGAACAACGAGCTGGTGGTCTCCAACATGGGCAACCACATGGCCACGGTATTCCCGCGCACGGTTACTGGCGACGTTGCGCCGCTGCGCATCATCCGCGGCGCGCCGCTGAACACGCCCGCGCTGCAGATCGGCAATCCCGGCGCGGTGGCGTATGACACGAAGCGCGACGAGATTCTCGTCCCCAACTGAGTAGCCCATCCACAGATCGCGGTATTCGCCCGTGTGGCGAAGGGTGGAGAAGCTCCCCGGCGCGTGGTGTTTGGTCAGGCGACTCTGTTAAGCCGGACCATGCACGACATCCGCTACAACGAAGTGCGCGATGAGATGTATGTTACCAACCCGTTCGGTCAGGCCGTACTCACTTTTCGTGGCACGGCCAATGGTGATGAAGCGCCGATCCGCATCATTCAGGGCCCCAAGACGATGTTGGGTGGCGAGGACACCTTGGAGGTGGATGCTGTTAACGGCGAGATTCTCATCCCGGCGGGCAATGAGATGCTGATCTTCCCGGTGGCCGCGAACGGCGATGTGGCGCCCATTCGCCGCCCGCGCGCAGCGCGCGGCGCTGGCTGGCGCATCGGCAACGGCATCGCGGTGGATAACGTTCACAACGTAATCGCCACCGATGGCGGGCTATCCGGCGACTTCGCCAAGAAGTATCCCATGGACAACAAGTACGGCGGAGGCCGCGACACCATCCTCATCTTCGACCGGCTGGCCGATGGCGAAGTCATGCCGCTGCGTGTCATTCGCGGCGACAAGACCGGCATCTTCGGCATCCGCCAGATGCAGGTTTACCCCAAGGGTGGCTGGATCATCGTCAGCCAGATCACCGACGGCGGTATCCCTGAGCCTGAGGGCACTTTTGTCGGCGTGTGGAGCATATACGACAATGGCAATATCGCTCCGCGCTGGCGCATCGACGGCAAGCCTTCCAACATCATGAAGAAGCCTCGCGGCGTAACCCTCAACCCGAAGTATAAGGAACTGATCGTATCCGACATGCGTCTCAACGCCGTGCTGACCTTCAGCTTCCAAGAGTTGTTTAATGAGGTGGCCCGACCGCCGCGCAACTAACATTCGTACGCAGACAGAGCCGCGCCCGTCAGGGACCGGGGGGGGTGTTTCGGGGGTACGACCACCCCCACCCCCATCCCCATCCCCTGATGGTGCGGCTCTGTTTGTTGCCCGGTTACTGGTTCACAACGCTGGGTTTTTCTGGTATGATGGGAGATTCGAACGGAAGGATTGGTATAGTCATGGCCAAATCATGCGAAGTCTGCGGCAAAGGCCCGCGTTATGGAAACCGGATTTCTCACGCTCACAACGTAACGCGTCGGCGCTGGAACGTCAATTTAAAGTCTGTTCGCGCTGTGGTGAATCGCGGGAATGTGCGCTTGCGTGTTTGCGCTGCCTGCCTGCGTAACGGCAAAGTTCAGAAAGCCCTCTAGGTCTTCCCCCAACAACTTCGAGTCGGCGGAAATCCTCCTATCAATGCGACATCGTGCGTAGGGGATATTTCTGTCCCTGGCTTGTGCGTGGCCTGCCCACGGCGCAGTCTCACGCCTTGTATATCCGCTCGACTCCGCGCACGCCGGGCACTTTGCGCATGGCGACAATGAGGCGTTCGAGCTGCTTGGTATCCACGATATCCAGCGTCAGATCGATATGCGCGTCCCCGGCGTCACCCACCCTGGTCTCAATGTTGCGGATGTTGGTTTTTTCGGTGAGTGCCGCGGTTAATTCTTTGATCAGCCCGGGACGGTCCTGCGTCAAAATGGTCAGAGTAACCGGGAAGGCATCCTCGGCGGAGGAGGCCCACTCGACTTCGATCTTTCTGCCGCTCTCATACAGCAGGTTCTGCACATTCGGGCATTTCCTGGAATGCACGGCCACACCTTTGCCACGCGTGATGTAACCAACAATCTCCTCGCCACGAATCGGATCGCAGCACTGCGCCCGATAGACGAGAACATCGCCAAGACCCTTCACCTGAATGGCCTCGTCGCGCCCGATACCCAGAGCATGTTGCACGGTTCTGGCCAGCGATTTTTTCGCCGGCTGTTCCTGCGGCGGAGTTTTGTCTGGAAACAGTCTGGCGAGCACGACCTGTGCCGGGACTCGACCATATCCTACGGCCGAATAGAGATCATCTACTTTGGGGCATCCACTTGTCTGGGCCGCCTTCAGGAGGTCGGCCTCCGGCACTGATTTCCAGGAGATATCGTATCGCCGGCATTCCTTCTCGATTAATTTCAGACCCAACTCAATCGATCCTTCGCGCTCGGCGGCGTGGATGAAGTGCTTGATGCGGTTCCGCGCCTTCGTGGAAGCCGTGAAGCCCAACCAGTCACGGCTCGGTTGGGACTCCTTCTGCGTGAGTATCTCGACGATGTCTCCGTTGCGCAGCCGATAGCGCAGCGACACCATTTTGCCGTTCACTTTGGCGCCGACGCAGGTGTCTCCCACCTGAGTGTGCACCGAGTAGGCAAAGTCCACCGGCGATGACCCGCGCGGCAGAACCATCACCTTCCCTCGGGGAGTAAAAGAGTAGACCTCCTCCGGATAAAGATCAATGCGCAGGCTGGACATGAACTCGCCGGGATCGGACAAGTCCTGCTGCCACTCCACCAGATGCCGCAACCACGCCATGTTCTTCTCGTCGGCAATGGAAATCGGACCTTCCCCTTCCTTGTATTTCCAGTGCGCCGCAATGCCCAGCTCCGCCGTATGATGCATCTCCTTCGTGCGAATCTGCACCTCAAAAGGCTGGCCGTTCTTGCCGATCAGCGTGGTATGCAGCGACTGATATAGATTGGGACGTGGCATGGCGATGAAGTCCTTGATGCGCCCCGGCACAGGCTGCCACATGCCGTGAATGACGCCAAGCGAGGCGTAGCAGGTCTGAAGATTGTCGCAGATGATGCGCACGGCCAGCAGGTCGTACACCTGGTCCATGCTGCTGTTCTGCTGTTTCAGCTTCTGGAAGATGCTATAGGGCCGCTTGATCCTCCACTCGACGAGACCGGCGATTCCCAATTCGCCCAACTTCTTTTCGATTACCCCGGCGATTTCCTTCAGGAACTCTTCTCCCGTGCGGCGTTTGCCTTCCAGCTGCTTGCGAATCTCCTCGTAGGCGATGGGGTCGAGAAATGAAAATGCCAGGTCCTCCAGTTCGCCGCGTACTTTGCCCATGCCCATGCGATGGGCCAGCGGGGCGTAAACATCCAGCGTCTCCTGAGCGATTCGCTGTTGCTTGTCCTCCGGAACGAACTTCAGGGTCCGCATGTTGTGCAGGCGGTCGGCCATTTTGACGAAGATCACCCGAACGTCGTCCACCATGGCCAGCAGCATCTTGCGCAGATTGTGCGCCTGACGCTCCTCGCGGCTGGCAAAATCGAACTTGCCGATCTTGGTTACCCCTTCCACCAACCGCGCGACTTCGGCACCAAACTGCTGGCGAACTTCGTCAATCGTAACCTGTGTGTCTTCGACGATATCGTGGAGCAGCGCGGTCTGGAGCGTTGGCAAATCCATGCGCAGGTCGGCAAGGATATGAGCGACCGCCACGGGATGGACAAGATAAAGCTCCCCAGAGTGTCGACGCTGGCTGCCGTGATGCTGTGCGGCCGTCTGGTAGGCGCGGCGCAGCGGTTCCAGATCATCATTGGGACGATAGGACTGGACCTTGTTCAGCAACTCCCGAAACTTCGTCAAGGTCAGAAGATTCGTCGAGATTGCCTGGCGAAACTGGCCGGGCAAGTTGGCCATCTTTAGTAAATTCCCTGCAACCTCGGGCCATCCTCTCGCTAGGGGATTCCCAAAATAAAAACCCTGGAGCCAGATAAGCTCCAGGGTCAATT
>SHUM01000067.1 GCA_009691245.1 Acidobacteriota bacterium
ACGCCATCTACACTCTCGGCGCAGACTCATTGAAGTTCGGCACGCTGATCAACCGCTATCAGCAGTATTCGCTCACCAGCACGCAGGCGCGCGGTCAGGTGAATTTCGCCAGCATCTCTCAGTTTCAGGCCGGCGGGCCGCTGGTCAGCTACGCAGCAGTTGCTCCGGGATCCACACTGGATCGCTCCTGGGAATTCAGCACCTACGGAATGTACTTGCAGGACGATTATCGTGTCAGTCCGAAACTCACTTTGAATCTCGGCTTCCGCTACGAATTTCACACCGACTTCATCGAGACACGCGGCAAAGGTTCCGCGCTGCGCGATCGCATCCGCGACAAGCAGTTCACAGTTGGTCCGCTGTTCCGGAATCCTTCCAGAAAGAACTTCAGCCCCCGCCTCGGCTTTGCCTGGGACGCCACGGGCGACGGCAAGACAGCGGTCCGCGGCGGCTTTGCTGTGCTTTATGATGTGGCCATCGGCATTGGCGGCGCCATCATCACCACCACGGCGCTGCCGCCATTTGCCACCACCAGCTCGGTAAACACCCCGCCGACTCTGGCCCTGCCGCTGGTGTTCTCCGGCGGCACCGTGGCCGGGACGACGCGGCCCATGGAGTGGAATGTCGCCAATCCTCACTTGCTGCAATACAATTTCACGGTAGAGCGCCAGCTGCTTTCCAATACGGCCTTGACCTTGGCCTATGCGGGCACGCGTGGTAAGCATCTGGTATTTCGCTATGAAGGTAACCCCACGACACCGCAGACTTTGCCAGACGGTCGCAAGTTCTGGCGCGCCGGGTTGGGCCGCGCGGATCGGGCCAACCCGAACTGGGACTCGATGGAGTTGAAGGATACGGCAGGCAGTTCCTGGTATGACTCGCTTCAGCTCACCATTCAAAAGAAGGCCGCGGCTGGTTTGCAACTGCAAACGGCCTACACCTGGTCCAAAGCTCTGGATATGACACAGAGCCAGATTACCGAAGCCGGCTCGGGTGGCGATGCGCCGCCGCCGGATCCGCAGAATCTTCGCCTTGAAAAGGCACCCATGCGTTCGGATGTCGCACACAACATGCGGTTCAGCGCAATCTACCGCTTGCCTGGAATTATTTCCGGCAACGGGGTGCTGGCCAAAGCCGTGAACGGCTGGCAGTTGAGCGGCCTGCTTTCGCTGCAAACCGGCTATGCGTTTAACCCGGCCATCACCGCGAATCATTCACGATCGATTGCGGGCGTCGGCACATTCGGTGGAAATAGCGACCGTCCGAATATTGTGGCCGGCCGCAGCAATGAAAATATTACCAAAGGCACCAGCTCCGGCTGCTTGGTAACCGCCGCGAATCCCACCTTGCCCCCTGTAGCCATTCCTGCTGGCACGGCCATAGGCACGCCAGACCTGTACTTCGACCCATGCGCGTTTTCGCTCCAGGATATTGGAACGTTGGGCAACGTTGGGCGAAACATTCTGCGCGGCCCTGGCTTGGCAAATGCCGATCTCTCCATTACAAAGGATACACCGCTGGGATTTTTGGGTGAGACTGGCAGGCTCGAGTTCCGCGCTGAAATCTTCAACATCTTGAACCGCGTGAATCTTGATAGTCGGCCCAATTCTACATTGTTCGCTGGTGGAGCGACGGACACGGGACTGGCTCGCTTGAATACCGCGGGTCGCATCGGCGCTACCGTTACTACTTCGCGGCAGATTCAGTTGGCGTTGAAGATTCTCTTCTAGCCAGGCTGAAGTCTTTAATCAGTTTCCAAACGGAAGCCTGCCGCCAGCCTAGCGTTGGTGGTAGGCTTTTGTTTCGTCTGAACCATGTCTGTGGTGCCTAGGCACCACGCAGAGATTGGGGACAATCTGATGTCGAGTCTAAAATCCGCATGTGTGCGATTTGCCCTGATATTGCTGGTCGTTGGTATACCGTTGCTGGCGCAGGCGCAGCAGGCGCTGGTGCTGGAGGGTGCGCGGCTGATCGACGGCACTGGGCGGGCACCGGTGGAGGATTCAGTCGTAGTCATCTCTGCCGGAAAAATTCTGGCCGCGGGCGCGCGCGGGGCAGTGTCCATTCCGCAAGGAGCAACCGTTCGTCAGCTAGCGGGCAAGACCATCATCCCTGGGCTGGTTGACTCGCATGTGCATTTTCGCAACTTCCATGCGCCGTTCTATCTCTATTGGGGAGTAACCAGTGTCGGCGACATGGGCAACCCGCGTGGGTGGATTCTGGCTGAGAAGCAAGCCGTGGCATCGGGCCGCGCGACCGGTCCATTCATCATGACCGTGGGCCACATGGTGAATATGCCTACCCCCGCTGAGTACCCTGCCGATTTGGGAGAGCGCAATGGCTACAACCCGGCGCAGTGGCTTGCCGGCAACTTGACTCGCGACTACATACCCAACGCAGCAGCGGCGGATGCGGTCATCGGAGAGGCCAAGCGGCTGGGCGCGGACGGCGTGAAGCTCTACACCTGGCTCTCGCCGGAGCGGCTGAAAGAAACCGCGGCCATTGCCCACAAGCATGGACTACCTGCCTTTGCGCACTACACCACAGCCAATCGCCGGGTCGGATTGTTGCAGGGAACCGATGAAATTCTCGACACCGGTATTGATCTGCACGTGCATATGTACGGACTGATCAAGGCGACGGCACCGCGCGAAGTCAATGAGCGCATCGAGAAAGGCGAGGCCATCCTGCCGTGGGACCAGTTGGATACGGCAAAATTTCCGCCGCTGATTCAGAAAATGATCGAGCGCAGGATGATGCTGAACCCCACGCTGGGAGCGCAGTTCTCGCAGGGCAGCAAGAGCCTCTCCGAATTCGAGCAGATCAGTCGCGCGTTTCTGGATGGCCCAATGGCCGTCTTGCTGCCCAAAGAGACGCTGGCGAATTACCAGACGTCCTATCGCCGCCGCCAGCCCGCGCCGCCAATTGAAGAGGGCTTCCGGCGCATGGGAGTTTTCATCAAGGAGTTTGTCAACCGCGGCGGCAAGGTGGCTGCCGGAGCCGACACCGGGCCCAATGTGAACGTGCCCGGCCTGACCATGCATGTGGAGATGCAACTGCTGCAGGAAGCCGGGCTGACGCCGATGCAGGTCATCCAGGCAGCGACGAGCTGGGGCATGGAGGCGTGGAGGAAGGGCAAGGAAGCGGGAACGCTGGAACCGGGCAAGCGCGCCGACTTGGTGGTCCTGAATCGAAATCCGCTCGAAGATATCTCGGCTACGCGCGACATTGATCAGGTGATTCAGGCCGGCAAGATCATTGACCGCGCCGCGCTGGTCAACTGGAAAAACTATCTGCCCCGGCCCACGCCGGAGCAGACCGGGCCGGTGAATACGCTGATCCAGACGCCGTTCATCAATGAAGTCTCGCCCGAGCGGGTTGCGCTCCGGTCCGCCGGGAAGCTCGAGCTGGTGATTCGTGGCGACCGCTTTACGCCGGATTGTCGCGTGCTGTTCAATGATCAACTCGTGCCGGCCAAGTTTCTCGCGCCGGATAGGCTCACCGCCAAGGTGCGTCTGCGCGTGAAGGCCATCGGCACCTATCCTGTGGCAGTTGTGAATCCTGGCTCTGGCGGCGGCGTGTCGAACACTGCGTACATTGTGGTGAGCGAGTAGTCGTTGGGGAGTGACTGGTGGAGGAGTATTGCTGGGGGCACACGGGTCGACGGGGGATGCAAAATCTTGTTTTGCACCACGTGCAGCAGGGTGTATGATGTGGTCAATCCATAGAGCTGTCGTACTGCGGCGATGGCGTGGAAGTACGCGCGAGTAAGGAGTTATCCGACTATGACCTTAAACGTAAAATTTGGCCATGCAACCTTGGCGCTGTGGTTGGCAGGCTCGGTCGGCTATGCCACCGGGCCGGCTGCGGATAGCCGCCTGATTGAGGCGGTGCGCAATCAGGACAAGGCCACTGTGCGCGCGCTAATCAAGGACCGCGCCAATGTGAACGCCGCGCAGGCCGATGGCGCTACGCCGCTCGCTTGGGCTGTGGAGCGCGGCGATGCCGAGACGGTGGATATGCTGATCGCCGGGGGCGCGAACGTAAATGCAGCCACGGACAATGGCGTAACGCCGCTCTATCTGGCTTGCACGCGAAGCGACGCGGCTATCGTGGGGAAACTCCTAAAGGCCGGGGCCAATCCCAATGCCGCGCTGTGGTCGGGCGAGACGCCGCTGATGACCTGCGCGCGCAGTGGCAGTACCGCCGCCGTCAAACTATTGCTGGATCGCGGAGCCAATCCGAACGCGAAAGAGACAACGCGCGGGCAAACGGCGCTCATGTGGGCCGCCGCCCAGAAACATGCCGATGTGGTGAAGCTGTTGGTGGACCGCAAGGCAGATGTTCGCGCGCGGTCGGCACTGCTGCCGGTGCATAAGTCCACGTTGCCAATCACCTATACGGAAAACGTGCACTTTCCCGCGGCGACGGGTGGGTTCACGGCGCTGATGTTCGCGGGGCAGTCGGGTGATGTAGATTCGGCGCAGTTTCTGCTGAACGCCGGGGCGGACGTGAATGAGCGCAACGCCGAGGATGGCAGCGCGCTGATTCTGGCCGCGCAGAACGGCAATGAGAAACTTGCGCTGATGCTGCTGGCGCGCGGCGCCGATGCGAAAGCCACCGACGGCTATGGCCTGACGGCCATGCACTGGGCCGTGCAGGAAGGCATCAAGACGTTGTTCGGCCGACCCAGCGAGAGCGACGAAAAGTGGGAGCACCGCAACAGCCCCAATCTGGTGAAAGCATTGTTGGCGGCTGGTGGGGATCCCAATGCTCGGGCGACGAAGGATTTTGACCCGTACCTGCACCGCTATGCGCGCAATCGCGGTAATGACCTGCCGCAGGTGGCCATCGCCGGCTCGACTCCGTTCCTGCTGGCTGCGGCATCCGGCGATGTGGGCATCATGCGTGTGCTGTTGGAAGGCCGGGCGGAGGCGAAGATCACCACGGTGGAAGGACTGAATCCGCTGATGGTGGCTTCAGGACTGGGTGTCGAGCGCGCGGAGCGCGCCAGCACGGGCGTTGGCGGCGGTCAGGCGCTGGGCGAGTATCTGTCGGAAGACGATGAAAAGAAGTTTCTGGAGGCCGCGAAGATCGCCGTGCAATTCGGCTCTGACATTAACGCGCGCGGGCCGGGTGGGCGCACTCCACTGCACGCTGCGACGTTCTGGGGAATGACGTCAGTAATTGAATTTCTGGCGGCCAACGGCGCGGACCTCGAAGCGCAGGACATGTATGGGCAAACGGCCATGACCATCGCGCTGGGCGATCCGGGCCAGTTGGTCTATCGACAGCTTCTTGCGAGTGACTTTGATTTCACCTTCCGTAATCCCAAGGCGCATCCCAAGGCGGTGGAAGCTCTACTGAAGGCAGGCGCAGCCGCTTACACCGGGCCGGTGGCCAGCCGCTCGGGACAGTAAATAAGATTTATGCAGAAAAGAAAAGGGCCGGGCGGATCGCCGCTCGGCCCTTTTGCATTTTGTTGCGATGAGTGTTGCTTGACGGAGTTTACTGCGCGAGCTTTTTACGGTAGTAGGCAACGCTTTCAAACGTCTGCCCGCCGCGAACGTCTTTGGACGTAATGGTCATCAGCAACGCACTGCCCCACAACTGTACATCGTTGCTTCCGACAATCTCGCCCGCCTTCTTGTAGGTGAATGTCCGGAGGTGCGGGCGGGAACGGGTCAAGGTAACGGAGTCAACGAGGGATGATCCTTTCGCTGGATACTCCTTGCTGTCCGGCGCGGCGGTGAATTCGATGTGCGACTTGCTGCCATCGGCCTCGACTGTGTCGCTCGAAAACTTCACGCCGGTCTCGCCGGAAAGCTCCACCTGAATGGCCTGGCTCTTGGGTTTGGGGAAGCCCGCGGCGAACTTTGAGCGCTCCAAGTCCAGCAGCCACGTGCCGACCCACGGGTCGTAAGGCGCGGCCGTTCCAGCTATCAGGCCTAACGCGAACAGGCAGTGCAGCGCTAGAAAAAAATGAATCCGTTTGGTCATGGATTTGAGTCTCCGAAGCAGGCAAGTCCGGCGCGCCCGTGTGAGCATCCATCAGCGCGCCGTCCTAGGTAACAATTTAACCGATCCGCACGCCCGATTAAAAGATAAGTTTCAGCGCGAACTGAATCTGTCGCGAGGTGGTTCGCGTGGCGGTCAACTGCCCGGCGGTTAACAGCCGTGGCTCGTCCACTGTGGTGGGGCTGCCGGAGAAGACGTTGGTGGAGAAGTCCTGCGCGAAGTTGACGCGGTTGAGCAGGTTGAACGTCTCCATGCGGAATTCCAGCTTGCCCTGCTCGCCGAGGTAGCCGGTTGACGTGTCCTTGGAAAGCGAGAAGTCGAGTGTCGCTAGCCCAGGACTGCGCAGCACACCGCGCGAGGCATTGCCAAGGAAGCCCGCCGGCTGCAACACGAACGCGCAGGGGTCAAAGTAGCGATCCGACGTGCCCAACTTTTGTCCAGCCTCAACGCCGTTGCAGCCGGCCGTGGTGCCGCTGGTCATGTTCTTGGTGTTGCGTCCGTCCGCTAGGTCCGGCCGATCCTGGAATCCGCCGAAAGCATTGTTATTCTGCGAGCGCGAGCGATTCCCGGCCACCTTCACCGTGGTGGCGAATCCGGTCTGTGTGGAGACGATGCCGCTCATCCACCAGCCGTTCACCAGTTTGCCCAGCACCCCGTTCGAGGAGACGAGATTGGGCATCTTGTAGATGGCATTGAAGCGCCAATTAGCGGTAACGTCAAAGCCGGCTGGCCCGCGATCCAGGCGCGGATTGTCGGGATCAGCCTGATAGGAACTGGTGTCGCCTGAGAGTAGTTGCTGGGTGTCGTCCAGCACCTTCGACCAGGTAAACGAGCTCTGAAATTGCAGGCCGTGGGCGATTCGCTTCTGCAGGCTGGTCTGCAGGGAGTTGTACCAGGAGCTCCCCGCGGCGGTGCTGTATTCGATGGTTGCCCAGCGCGGGTTGATGCGCGGTTCCGTGCCGGAATAGAACTTGCGGCCACCGACAGTCTTATCGGTGTAGGATGGATTTCCTTCCTTGGCCTGCAGCAGATTCAGGCCACGCGAGCCTGCGTAGGCCACCGTGAAGCCCATGTCGTAGGGTAACTGCCGCTCAACCGTCAAATTGTACTGCAGCATGTGCGGTTGCTGGACATGATAGTCGGTAACACGCGCAGAGTTTCCGATCGAGCCGCGCGCATCATTAAAATTGTAGTTCAGCGGAACAGTGAAGGTGAGGGCCGGCAGGATGGGCACAGTGTTCACCTGGCTAATCGTGTTGAATGGCGGGCCAACGCGCAGCACGGTGTTAAAGCCGGAGGCTACGTCATAGAGCAATCCAAATCCACCGCGCACGGCCGTTTTGCCATCGCCGAGGACGTCATAAGCAAAGCCGAAGCGCGGGCTGAAGTTCTTCTTCGACGGGTTCTGAATGAACTCGCCCACCGTGGGCGCGGCATCCTGGGCAATGTTGCGAAAAGCGGAAGAGTGTCCGTGTGTCTCGACGAAGTTGGAGTGGAACTCGTAGCGGAAGCCCAGGTTCAGCGTGAGTTTTGAGTTCATACGCAGGTCATCCTGAATGTACAACCCGAAGGTGCTGAAACGCGTGGTGCGGTCCATGATGGAGCCGGCCGTGACGGCGCGATAGCTGTTGGGTACGGCCTGATGTAGCGCAGCCACGCTGGCAAAGGCCACCGTGCCTCGAGCGTCGCTGCCGGTAACCAGATATGGTTGATAGCGATTGATCAACGTTCCAAATTTGAACGAGTGCGGACCCTTCGTGTAGAACAGATCATCGCTCCAGGTAAACACGTTCTGCAGGCCGGTGGTCAGCAGAGTGCTTTGACCCACGTTGCTGACACCGGCCACCTGAATGGAGCCAAGCCCTAGTCCGGGACTTAGGTCAAACTGCGGGCCGGTCTCCGTGGGCCGGAAGGAATTGAGGTATGTCCGGCTGTAGGAGTAGCGGAAGGTGTTCAGCAGTGTTGAAGAGAAGATGTGCGTCTCCGAGATGGTGCCGAATTGTGAGCGGCTGGGGCGCTCATCGGGATAGCCGTCCAGTCCACCCGCCAGCTTGAACTGGCCGCTGTCAACGGTGTAGCGGCCGAACAAGTTATCGCTGGCCGAGAAGTTCTGGTCCATGCGGATCTGACCGTAGTGTTGATCGTTCGGCTGGCTGAAGGGATAGGTGTACTGCCGATTGGGCAGGTTCGGCTCGGGATATAGGTCCACAATTGGGCGCGCAACTGGGCTAATGGGTCCGGTGATGAATGTGCCCTGAGGACCAGCGCAAGTGGCGCCGGTAACTTTGCAACCGCCGGGAATCGAGTTGAAAGTCAAAGTGCGACCCAGTCGTTCCGCAAGAAACTCATAGGTGAGGAAGAAGAAGGTGTGGTCCTTCATGATCGGTCCGCCGAAACTGGCGCCGGCTTGATTTCGAGAGAAACCAGGAAGCCTGCGCTTGCTGGTGGAAGTAGGCTGACCCGACAGGCGGTCAAAGAAATTGCGCGCGTCGAACGCAGCATTGCGCAGATATTCAAACAGCGAGCCGTGGAAGGTGTTGGTGCCGTTCTTGCTGACCAAAGTCATCTGGCTGCCCATGCGCATGCCGTATTCGGCGCTGAAGGAGTTGGTCACCATGCGGAATTCGCGGATGCCTTCCACGCCCAATGTCTCGTTGGCGCCGGAGGCTGTCGCGGTGTCATTGGTCGATTGCATCATGGCGCCGTCGAGCATGAAGTTGTTCGAGCGCGGCGGCGCGCCGTTGCTCGAGAAGAACTGGCCCGCCATCACCGGTCCGCCGCCGGTGCGGCGTTCGGCTTGGACGCCGGGCTGCAGGAACGCCAGGTCCACATAGTTGCGGCCGTTCAGCGGGAGGTCGGCGACCTTCTGCTGATCCACCAGCACGCCGAGCGTGCCGCTGGTGGTGTTGACCAGAGGAGCCTCGGCGGTTACTTCCACCGTTTGCTCGATGGCACCGACCTGCAGCGAGAGATTCACAACCGCTTCCTGTCCGACGGATAGCGTCAATCCGCTGCGCACCTCGGCGCGAAATCCGGCGTGCTCCACGCGCAGCTCATAGTCACCGACGGGCAGCGCCGAGAAGCGATACGAGCCATCGGCATTGGCCTCCGCCGTTCTGGTCAGGCCGGTCTCCAGATTTCGCACGGTGAGCGCGGAACCGGGGATCACGGCGCCGCTCGAATCCTTCACGGATCCCAGCATGGTCGCGGTAGGCAGTTGCGCCAAAGAGACTCCGAACGGAGCCAGCAGCAGGAGCAGCAGCAGAATAGTTTTAACGGATTTCGATTGGGTCATGGTTGAATTCACCTTTCTCATTTGGAAAATCGTTGGACGGACGAATTCACGCACCGCAACGGAACCAAGCTTCATGGGCCCAAGGTTCATTCCGGCAATTAGTACAACCATCACGAAGCCTGACTTCGTGAACTGGTTTTCGCACTATGGATTCAACTGACTGCGACCTGACTATGTCGCTCAATAAAATGACCGGCTACCAATTCCGCGATCAGCCCGGCCCGTTTAGAAAATCTCCGGGAAATAGAATGTCATGACTGCGTTGACATACTTGTCGCCCACCACGATGCTTTTGTGCCGAGGATCGAGCGCCACGCCGCGCGTCTGCTTCAGCACGCCATAAGGTCCTCCGATGGTATAGCGCGGGGCCACGTCGCCGTCGTCGAGCTGGCTCCACACTCCCACAAAACTGGACGGGTCATTGCGGATTACGCCGGGCGCGCCCATCACAATCAGCTCCTTGGGCGGGTAAACGGCTACCAGCATGTCGCCCGCGTCGCGATCCGACAGCAATGTTTTCGGCCCCTTAATCAAGCGCAGCGGCTTGGCGTTGCCCTCCGCCTTGCGGTCGAAAATCAATATCTGTCCGTTGCGATGGGCTCCGTCCGAATAGCCGCCGGCCACCACCAGTAAGTTGTGGACCGGATCAATGGAGAGCGCACTCGCGCCGCCCGTGCCGATTCCAGTATCCGGCCCTTTTATTTTGCGAATGGGCGCGACATCGCCTTCCGCCAAGCTGGGGAAGACTAAAATTTCATTACCGAGAGGAACGAAGACTTCATTATTCACGGGGTCCAGGCTCAGGCGCATGAAGACGCCGGTGATTTCCGTGTGCGGTCCGCGAATGACCCGGATGGGTGCCACGTCGCCGTCGGCATCGCCGCGATACGTCATTATGGCTTGCGAATAGAGTTGCGGGACGACCAGCTCGTCGCGAATCTGGTTATATGAAAAATCATGAATGGTGCGGGTGAACATGGTGCGCTGACCCGCGATCGAACGAACCGGCTTTGCGCTGCCGTCCGCCAGCCTGGCGAACGCCGCAATCTGCGGATGGGCCACTCAGTTGGCCACCAGTATCTGGTCGCGCTTGCCGTCGTAAACCACCACGTGTGGGTTGCTCATCATGGGCGCGGGCGACTCGAGCGGTCCGCTGCGCACCACGCGAAGCGGAGCAGTGTTGCCGGAGGAGTTGGGTTTGTACACCGTCGCACTGTGATTGCCGAAATTGGTAACCCAAAGCTCATCGTGCGCCGGATCATAGTAGACGCCGGTCGGGTTCTTAATCAGGGTTTTCGGACCGCTCAACACGCGGATGGGCGCTACATCGCCGGTGGCGTTGGCAGAGTAAACATTGATGGCATGAGTCGTGTCATTGGCTACAAATATTTCGCCCCGCTTGGAATCAACCGAGATGGCCGTCGGCCAGTTCAGCTGTGTCTTGGGGCCTTGAATCATGCGTAGCGGCGGGGTGTCGCCGCCGGCCTCGCGTGGATAGATATTGATGGATGGCGGATGCACGTCGCCCGAGCCGCGAATCGAATAGCTGCGCGGAATGGGGAAGTTCTTGCGCCCTGCGCCGCGTCCGGTGGTCTCCACGTCGGACGAGCCATCGGGTCGCTTGTGCACGTTGAACGTGCCCCAGTTGGTGACGTAAATCAGATTTGAAGCGGGATCAAAAGTGATGCCGTGCGGATCGGCCAGTTGCGTCTTCGGCCCCTGCAGAGTGCGCAGCGGAGACTCCATGTCCTTGGCGGACTTTTCAAACGTGACGACCGAGGCATCATCCTGCGCGGTCATCATCATCTCGTTGTGCTCTTCGGAGACGGCGATGCCGAAGGTAAACGGCGGGGTGATCAGCGTGCGCGCCGGTGCGATATCGCCATTCGCGCCATGCGGAAACACCACCATCTTGCCCAGCGTGTCGTTATTCAACGCGTACACATCGCCTGATTTGGGATCGACGTAAAGGGCGCACTGAAATTCCAGCTCGGCGTTCATGCCCTGAATGCGCCGTTTCGGTTCGCTCAATGTCGCGTTGGGCGGGGTGTTTTCGGTGCGGTTGTAATAGAGAATGCTGAACAGGTTCTCGTCGGTCATCACCACTTCGTCGTGGAGCACATCCACGGCCACGGCGCTGTAGGCGGAATAGGGATCGCGCAGCATGCGCACCGGTTTGCGGCGCGCTACCTCCTCGCGCTTGGCCTGATTGGGATAAGCGAGTCCTCGGCTGGCTTGCGCAGAAGTGGAGGACCGAGCGCCGTATTGCGCTGCCAGTAAAAAGGGCGAGGCTTCTTCACTCGCGCCACTTTCCGCGCTGGCTGGCTCAAGTTCGCACATCGAGCCGGCAAGCTCCGGAAGCAATTCGGTCTTCACCAGCTGGGCCTGCCCGCTGGGCATTCGCAATTGGTTCGTCCAGTTATCAGGCGTCGTGGAGATGCCGAGAACCGTGGCTCCCAACGCGAAGACTCCAGTTATGACGAATGATTGCTTAGAAATTGCGCTAACCTTATGTACGGGCATGGAATGACCTCACCGCTGAATTTCCTGTTTGGGAGGCATATTATTCTTCTCCTTGCGTGTGAGTCAAGGACAAAGTGCACCCGATGGCGAGCCATGGATTGTAACTACGAGGATGCGCGAAGTCCCATGTCCTTCCGCATTCCCCAGATGGATAGTCGCCTGCTGGGGCCTGTTACCACGAATTCGCTTGACAATGCATATTCACTAGCCTATAACGGCCTTGTCTGCGCGAGATCGCTACGATCTCCAGCGGAGTTGATTGTCCGCTTTGAGGTGGCCTTCTGCTCCACCTCCCGTCTGAAATTAGCGATTAGGATTCCCATGAAGACCGTTGGAATATTACTGATTCTGCTGATGTTGACGGCTGTTCCGGGCAGTTATGCCGGCGGCCTGCAGGCCGAGCCCGCAGCCGTGCCCGCAACGGGAGCCGCGCAGCGCGCAGTACTCAATAAGTATTGTGTCACTTGCCACAACGAAAAAGTGAAGACCGCCGGGTTGCTGCTCGATCAGGCTGATGTCGATCAGGTTACAGCGAACCCGGAGCTTTGGGAAAAAGTAACGCGTAAGCTGCGTACCGGCGCCATGCCGCCGGCCGGCTTGCCGCGACCCGACAAACCAACCTACAACGCGTTTGCAACCTACCTCGAAACCTCCCTGGATTCCGCCGCGGAGGCGCATCCCAACCCTGGCCGCACCGCTTCCGTGCATCGTCTGAACCGCAGCGAATATTCCAATGCGGTGCGCGACCTGCTGGCGGTGGAGATTGACGGCACGGCGCTGCTGCCTCCCGACGACGGCGGCAAGGGCTTTGACAATCTCGCCGAGCTGCTCACCGTCTCCCCGGTGCTGATGGAGCAGTACATGTCTGTCGCCGCGCGCATTGCGGATTTGGCGGTGGGCGATCCCACCCTGCGCGCCACGGCGGAGACTTATCAAGTGCCACCCCGGCTGGTGCAGGATGACCGCGTCAGCGATGATCTGCCGTTCGGCACGCGCGGCGGCATCGCGGTGAAGCATGCGTTTCCGCTCGATGGCGAATACAACATCAAGATTCGCCTGGTGCGCAACGGCGATGAATATATCCGCGGACTGCTGGGCCAGCCCCACCCGCTGGAAGTGCGCATTGATGGCGCCAAGTTGAAGACGTTCAGAGTGGGCGGCGAAGACCACGGCGCCACCGGGCCCATTCACTCGCGCAACGGGCAATACTATGAGAGCGATCCAGATCAGACGATTTATGAATATTACGGCGACGACAAGTTGCAGTTGCGTGTGCCGGTAACCGCGGGAGCTCACCTGGTGCAGATCGCCTTCCTGAAGATGACCGCCGAGCCAGAAGGCATCCGTGAGTTGTCCCCGCGTCCTGTGGCCGCCGACTATGAAGACTACAAAGGTGGATTGCCGGGCGTAGACCGGCTGACCATCACCGGGCCGTTTAATGCCAAAGGGCCGGGGAATTCCCCGAGCCGCCAAAGAATTTTTGTCTGCCAGCCAGCGCAAGGAGCCTCCACGACAGCGGAAGAAGCGTGCGCCCGGCAGATTGTGACGAATCTCGCGCGGCGTGCCTATCGGCGTCCGCTGCAGGATAAGGACATCCAGTCGCTGCTCAATCTCTATCGCAAGGCGCGCGAAGATCGCGGGTTCGAAGCGGGCATCGAGATGGCGGTGCGGCGCATCCTGGCCGGCCCCGAGTTCCTGTTCCGCGTCGAGCGCGATCCCGCCAGCGCCGCGCCGAGTTCAGTGTTCTCAATTAGCGACGTTGAGCTGGCCTCGCGGATTTCCTTCTTCCTTTGGAGCAGCATCCCGGATGACACGCTGCTCGATCTGGCCGAGAAGAACAAGCTGCATGAGCCGGCCACGCTGGAGCAGCAAGTCCAGCGCATGCTGGCGGATCAGCGCTCTGACATGCTGGTGAATAATTTCGCCGGGCAATGGCTGGTCCTGCGAAATCTCCGCGCTGCCGCGCCCGATCCGCGCAGCTTCCCGGAGTTTGACGAAGAGCTTCGCATGGCCTTCGAGCGCGAATCCACCCTGTTTTTCGAGAGCATGTTGCGCGAAGACCGCAGCGTTCTGGAGCTGCTCAACGCCGATTACACGTTCGTGAACCAGCGGCTCGCTGAACACTACGGCATCCCCAAGGTGTATGGCAGCAGTTTCCGCCGCGTGGCCGTCACCGATGAGAATCGCCGTGGCTTGCTGGGCCAAGGTAGCATCCTGACCGTTACTTCCATGGCCAACCGCACTTCTCCGGTGTTGCGTGGCAAATGGGTTCTGGAGAATCTGCTGGGCGCTCCGCCTCCACCTCCACCGCCCAACGTGCCGGCGCTTCCCGAGAGCAAGGATATGCAGAATCTTTCCATGCGCAAACGCATGGAGCAGCATCGCGCCAATCCGGCCTGCGCCGCCTGTCATACGCGCATGGACCCAATTGGCTTGGCGCTGGACAACTTTGACGCGGTTGGTAGATGGCGGGCCGCAGTGGGCGGAGTGCCCCTGGACACTGCGGGAGTGCTTTTTGACGGCACCAAGTTTTCCGGGCCTACGGAGCTGCGCAATATTCTGGTGAGCCGTCCGGATCAGTTCGCCACCACCGTAACTGAAAAGCTATTCACCTACGCTTTAGGCAGGGAACTGGATTACAACGACGCCCCGACTGTGCGAAAATTAGTTCGTGAGGCGGCCAAGTCCAACTACCGCTGGTCATCCCTGATTTTGGGGATTATCAAAAGTGCGCCGTTCCAAATGAGGAGGACCAAGTCATCATGATGATCTTCAAGAAAGCCATCCCACGCCGGACATTTTTGCGCGGAGCAGGTGCAGCCATCGCGCTGCCCGTGCTGGACAGCATGGTCCCCGCGTTTGCCAGCGCGCTCGATGTCGAACAGCAGCCCGCCACGCGCATGATCTATTTCTACGGGGCTAATGGCCGCATCATGAAGAAATGGATTCCCACCGAAGTGGGAGCGGACTACAAGCTTTCGCCCACCCTGGAACCGCTAGCCGCGTTCCGCAATGACTTCCTCGTTCTCAGCGGCCTGAACATGCGCTCTGCTGACCCGGTCGGCAATGAGCCCGGCGGAAACCATGCCCGTCCCTGCGCTTCGTATCTCACCGGCGTGCATCCCAAGCCCAATCAGACGCTGGGCGTTTCCGTGGATCAGTTGGCGGCCAAGCAGCTCAGCAAGTTCACCCAGCTCGGCTCTCTCGAAATGACCATGGAGTCGGGCGATGTGCTCGGCAAGGCCGATGGGGCGTACAGCGACGCCTACACCAAAACCATTTCGTGGCGCAGCGCCACGCAGCCGCTGCCGATGGAGTTCAACCCCCGCAAGATTTTCGAGCGCCTGCTGGGCAGCAGCGACTCGACAGACAAGGCCGAGCGGCTGCGTCAGGCGCGCGATAGCCGCAGTATTCTTGACTCGGTTAGCGAAGGCGTGGCTGGACTATTCAATGAGGTAACCGCGTCCGATCGCGTGCGCCTGAATGAGTATCTCGACGCCATCCGTGACATCGAGCGCCGCATCCAACTAGCCGAGGAGCAGGCTTCCCGCACGCTGCCGGAAATGGCCAAGCCGGCCGGAGTTCCGGCGCTCTACTCCGAACACGCCAAGCTCTTGTTTGACCTGAAGCTCATCGCCTTCCAGGGTGATCTGACTCGCGTCTCGACGTTCATGTGGGGCATTGAACTTGGTGAGGGCGACTATCGCGAGATCGGCATCAAGGACGGCCACCACGCCTCTTCGCACCACTCCGGCATCCCCGACTTGATCAGCAACTGCGTGCAGGTGGATCACTTCCACTCGACCATGTTCGCCTACTTCCTCGACAAGATGAAGACCACCCGCGATGGCGATGGCACCATGCTGGATCACTCCGTCATCGTCTACGGCAGCGGCCTGAGCGATGGCATGGCCCACACCCACAACGACATTCCGGTGCTTCTCGCCGGCGGCGGGAACGGCAAACTCAAAGGTGGCCGGCATATTCGCTACGAAGGACTGCCGTTCTCCAACATCCACCAGAACGTGATGGAGATGGTGGGCATTCCCATGGAGGAGAGCTACATCGATCCCAAGTTCAGCGATACCACAGGCAAGCTCGACCTATCTTAGGAAGGCTAATTTAGGATTCGCTGCTTCCTCCTTCCAGATGTTGTTGTCGGGTAGCTGCGGGAATTGACTTGTTTTCCCAAGCGACCATGGTGAAGAGAAATCTCTCGCACATCAACTGGTACAAATCCTCGGCCTGATCAGGAACTCACTGGCTAACATTCAAATGGAGCCGACGCGCCCGACGGCCTGTGCCATCATGGCGCTGTGGCGCGCGGCTCATTTGAAACGCTAGGCGGACGAAGGCGAGGCGATCTTCGATGCGGCAGTTCCTAAAGGACAATCCGTTCGTCGTCGGCGCACTGAGCGGAAGCCTAGCTTCCTATTTGCTCGGACTACTTGTATCCCACCTTCGACGGGAAAAGCGATGGCTCGGCCATTTAATCGAGAGTCGCAACGTCGTGAGAGCGCAAGACTCCCGCGTGTCGATGAAGTTCGAGAATCGAGACATTCGCAGGCTTGATTCACACACCGTTTTGATTCGAAATGTCGGCAACAAAGCTCTTACAAATTTGCCCGTACGACTGATGCGCCTGACGGCTCGAATATCGTAGAGCACGAAGTCGATTCGCCGGACGGTGCGTCATTTCAGATTGCTCAGCCAACATCCAACGAGATCACCGTTATGTGCGATCTGCTAAATCCTGGCGAAGCGGCTGCAGTCGGTGTGACGGTTGCGGACGCTACGGACGAAGGTCTGCGAGTCGTCGCCAGGGCCGAAGGCCTCGTTCTGAAGCGGATTGACTCTCGGTCGACAACCGTGGAGCTGTTGCAGTTGCTATTGGAGTCTTCGTCGGTTTCGCGACTGGTGGTGGACATTGCCGGAATCATGACAACCGGGGGCCGCCTAACACGGCGCTGAAGCCGATGCCGCGCGACGTTGTTTTTGTGAGGTCGCGTGGCGCGGCTTAGCGCCAACGTTAAGCAGATCGCACCTTCCTGGTCGTTAGCTTTTACGCTTTATAGGACTAATCCGGATGCAGTACACAGCAAAATGGGATAATCAATGCCGAGGTAGCGCTTGAAGAATTTGCTCATTCGGGGAAGCAGGTGCTCCAACCAGTTGCTCACCAACCTGTAGCAAAACTGTAGCAGAACCCCCTCAATTGGGCCCATTGGGGTTAGCTTTGAGCGAAAAGCAGATTCCCCAAGTTGTTAGAAACAAAGAAAACCGAGACTAGCGGAGGGAGCCTTTGGAAGCGATTACCGCGCTTGTAAGGCAGGAGGACGCCTCCATTGCCGCTGACCCGCCCGAGATTTTGTACCAATCCTTGTGAGAGAGTTTACATCACAACCTGAGGCCGAGAAACTGGGTTTTTGACAGGGCTATAGGCCCCCGGCGCCGGGGGCCTATAGCCGAGCGCCGAGTGCGGCCTGCGGGTGTTGTACT
>SHUM01000068.1:0-2500 GCA_009691245.1 Acidobacteriota bacterium
AACAGCCTAACCCTTGGGACCTTCTACAGCCCCAGGATGCGATGAGCCGACATCGAGGTGCCAAACCGGAGCGTCGATGTGAACTCTTGGCTCCGATCAGCCTGTTATCCCCGGCGTACCTTTTATCCGTTGAGCGATGGCCCTTCCATACAGAACCACCGGATCACTAGGTCCTGGTTTCCCACCTGCTCGACTTGTAGGTCTCGCAGTTAACCGTGCTTATGCCCTTACACTCGACGGCTGATTTCCAAACAGCCTGAGCACAGCTTCGAGCGCCTCCGTTACATTTTAGGAGGCGACCGCCCCAGTCAAACTACCCGCCTAGCCGGGTCCCTCCTCTGGATTCACAGAGGTAGGTTAGAATCACGGAACAATCAGGGTGGTATCTCACCATTGGCTCAGCTGAAACCAAAATCCCAGCTTCAAAGCCTCCCACCTATCCTGCGCAGATCATCCCATAATTCATGGCTAGGTTATAGTAAAGGTGCACGGGGTCTTTCCGTCTAGATGCGGGCAACCGGCATCTTCACCGGTACTACAAGTTCGCCGAGCTACTCGTTAAGACAGTCGTCAAGTCGTTACGCCATTCGTGCAGGTCGGAACTTACCCGACAAGGAATTTCGCTACCTTAGGACCGTTATAGTTACGGCCGCCGTTCACCGGGGCTTCGGTTCAAAGCTTCGCGCCTTGCGGCGTTGACCTCTCTCCTTAACCTTCCGGCACCGGGCAGGCGTCAGCCCCTATACGTCGTTTTTTTGACTTTGCAGAGACCTGTGTTTTTGTTAAACAGTCGCTTGACGCAATTCGCTGCGGCTCCCTCGGGCTTGCACCCTACCGGAGCACTCCTTCTTCCGAAGTTACGGAGCTAATTTGCCGAGTTCCTGAACGAGTATTCTCTCGAGCGCCTTTGGATATTGTCCTCGTCTACCTGTGTCGGTTTGCGGTACGGATACGCTAGATGCTCCTTAGAGGATTTTCCTGGCGGCGTGGAATCAGCGACTTTGCGGCCTTGCGGCCTCGTCACCAGCTTCACGGTTAAGACCTGGTGGATTTACCTGCCAAGTCCCGCTTATGCTGGCCAATCGGGACATCCATCACCCGACTCGCTTATCCTTCCGCGTCCCCCCTTCGTCAAACGCCTCTAACGTAGTTCCGGAATATTAACCGGATGTCCATCGGCTACGCCGTTTGGCCTCGCCTTAGGACCGACTAACCCTGAGCGGATTAACCTTTCCCAGGAAACCTTAGACTTTCGGCGACCAAGGTTCTCACTTGGTTTATCGCTACTTATGCCGGCAGGGTCTCTTCTGAGACGTCCACCTGTGTTTTCACTCAAGCTTCAAACTTCTCAGAATGCTCTCCTACCAAATCAGAGACCGAAATCTCTGAAGTCCACAGCTTCGGTACAGTGCTTGAGCCCCGTTATATTGTCGGTGCCGGACCGCTTGACCAGTGAGCTATTACGCTTTCTTTAAAGGATGGCTGCTTCTAAGCCAACCTCCTGGCTGTCAGTGCGTCCCGACGTCCTTTCCCACTTAGCACTAATTTTGGGACCTTAGCTGGTGATCTGGGCTGTTTCCCTCTCGACAATGAAGCTTAGCCCCCACTGTCTGACTCCTCGACTGTTGTCAACGGCATTCGCAGTTTGGTTGGATTCGGTAACCTGGTAAGGCCCCTAGTCCCGCCAGATCTCTACCACCGTTGCAAATCATCGAAGGCTAGCCCTAAAGCTATTTCGGAGAGAACGAGCAATTACGGAATTTGGTTAGCCTTTCACCCCTACCCTCAGCTCATCCGAGCTGTTTTCAACCAACACCGGTTCGGACCTCCATTGCGTGTTACCGCAACTTCATCCTGGCCAAGGGTAGCTCATCCCGCTTCGCGTCTATTCCCGCTGACTGATTCGCCCTATTCAGACTCGCTTTCGCTACGGCTCGCTTTACGCTTAACCTCGCCAACGAGAATAACTAGCCGGCTCATTATGCAATAGGCACGCTGTCAGGCTTTCCCTTGCGGGCATAGCCCTCCAACTGCTTGTAAGCGTACGGTTTCAGGTACTATTTCACTCCCCTAGCAGGGGTTCTTTTCACCTTTCCCTCACGGTACTATCCGCTATCGGTCACATGCGAGTATTTAGCCTTGGGAGATGGTCCTCCCGGATTCTCGCAGGGTTTCTCGTGCCCCGCGATACTCAGGTACCCGCTTCGAGTCTGTCGAGCTTTCATTTACGTGGCTATCACACCCTATGGCCGGCCTTTCCAGACCGTTCAATTAGCTCACAGATTGGTAACTCTACTGTTGCGGGCCCTACAACCCCGAGCCCTGCACTAAACTCGGTGAGTCCTGCAAAATCTCACCGCGCTTAGTGCAGCGCTCGGTTTGGGCTCTTCCGAGTTCGCTCGCCGCTACTATCGGAATCACTATTGTTTTCTTTTCCACCAGGTACTGAGATGGTTCACTTCCCTGGGTTGGCTTCTCCCCGCCTATAGATTCAGCGGGG
>SHUM01000068.1:7500-16840 GCA_009691245.1 Acidobacteriota bacterium
CCGTGCCTTGGAGGACAAAGAGCGCGGCCTCGGCAAGAGCGAAATCCTAATTTCCGCTGAGCTGATCCAGCAGATTGCGTCGTTCTCCAGCGGCGATGCCCGCATGGCCTTCAATCTTCTCGAGTGCGTGGTCCAGGGCGTCGAACCGGATGCGACGGGAAGGGTCATCGTTACACCAGAGATATTGAAGGCCGCGCTGCAACGCAAGACTTTGCTCTATGACAAGAACGGCGAAGAGCACTTCAACATCATCTCGGCGTTGCACAAGTCGCTGCGCAACTCGGACCCCGACGCGGCCATCTACTGGCTGGTGCGCATGCTGGAAGCGGGCGAAGACCCGCTCTATGTCGCGCGCCGTTTGGTGCGCTTCGCCAGCGAGGACGTAGGCCTGGCCGACCCGCGCGCGTTGCAAGTTACCGTTGCGGCAATGCAAGCTGTTGATCTAATCGGCATGCCGGAGGGTGGACTCGCATTGGCGGAAGCCGCCGTGTATCTGGCGCTCGCGCCACGTTCCAATAGCCTCTACGCGGCCTATAGCGAAGCTCGCAATGATGTGCAGAACCGGCCCGTTGAACCCGTCCCGCTGCACCTGCGCAACGCGCCGACCAAGTTGATGAAGGACGAAGGCTACGGCACAGGCTACCAGTACGCGCATGATCTGGCAGAACGGGTTTCGGCGATGAAGTGTCTGCCGGATGGACTGGCTGGGCGCCGCTACTGGAAGCCCACCGATGAAGGTTGGGAGCGCGAGTTGCGCAAGCGGCTGGAAGATATCGAACGACGCAGGCAGCAGCCCATATCCGAACCGCGATGAACCATCCCGGAGTGGTGTGGCCTGTATGCAAACAGAAACTCAATGACCACTACGCTCCCGCAATTCGTGGAGCTTGCAGATGAGCGAAGGAGAATGACTTCATGCAATCCACTTACACTGGTAATCACATGCGACCCGGAAGGAGGGCACTTCTCTCCACCCTGGTCACGTTAATTACACTTAGCGGGCTGGCCCTTTGCTTCATTCCAAAACAATCCGAACTATCGGGAAAGGCAGCTCGCCGGCTGACGGAAAATCAGGAACGTCTCGCAGTCGCCTTCGCACAGCTTCCATTACACTTTGAGGCCAACCACGGGCAGGCGGTGAAAGACGCGCAGTTCGTGGCAAACGGCGCAGGCTTTGCGGCATCGTTTACGCAGCAGGGAGTTTTGATTGAACTTTTGACCAAACGGAGCAAGGCCCAGTCCTCTCCCGCTCCCAGTTTTGATCCCTGTAAATCACTCCGCTGCCTGGAGAATCGCGCCCACGACAACAGCCCGGTACAGTCAACCAACGTTCCTCAAACACGGGCCCCCGCGGAAGCAGACACCACGGGCCGTCTGCTGAAAATCAGCTGGGAAAATGGAAATGTCTCGGCCCCACTCAGGGGAGTGGGCGCTCTGTCCGGGCGCGTGAATTACTTCACTGGCAACGACCCGTCAGCATGGCATCGCGACGTCCATCTATTCGAGCGCGTGGTCTACGAACAGATTCGCCCCGGCGTCGATCTGGTGTTCTACGGCCAGCAACAGCAGATGGAATTCGACCTCATCGTGCGACCCGGCGCGAGCCCCGACGACGTCGTGATGCGCATTGATGGCGCGGAAGACGTGGCAATTTCCGAGCAAGGCGAACTACGCATTACCGCCTCTGGGGAGACCCTGATCTGGAAGCGTCCCCTGATTTATCAGGATGTTTATCAAGACGCCTATCAGGATGCCCATCAGGACGCGGGCGCTTCCACGCGCGGCGCGGAGCGCATCGAAATTGCCGGAGCCTATCAACTTACCAGTGAAAGTGGAAACCATCGCGTCCGCTTCAGCGTGGGCGATTATGACCATACTCAAACGCTAGTAATCGATCCCGTGCTGACGCATTCGAGCTACCTCGGCGGGAATGGACAGGATCAGATTCAGGGCGTCGGCGTGGACGCGCAGGGAAATATTTACGTGGCCGGTGCTACCTCAGCCGCCAACTTCCCAACCGCTTCTGCATTTCGCTCGACGAAGTCCACCGGCACGGACATGTTCATCAGCAAGATCGATCCCACCGGCACACGTCTGATCTATTCAACGTTTTTAGGCGGCAATGGCGACGACGCAGCACAGCGGCTTGCCGTGGGTTCGGACGGCTCGGTTACCGTCGCCGGATACACCAGTTCGAACGATTTCCCCACCTCCACGCCTGCGCAAGCAAATACTGGTGGCGGCTTCGACGCAGTCATTGCGCGGCTGAACCCCGCGGGATCGGCGTTGATTTATTCGAGCTACCTGGGTGGAACCGGCGAAGACGTTGCCCTGGCGGTCGCGCTCGATTCGGCCGGCGCGGCCTACCTGACGGGCTATACCAGATCAGCGAATTTCCCCACGCTTGTACCCTTCCGCAATTCCAGCTCTGGCGCATCGGAGGCATTCGTCGCCAAGTTCTCCGCGACCGGCGCAGCCATCTACTCCACTTATCTTGGCGGCAATGCCGGCGATGTGGCCCTGGGCATCGCCGCCGACAGCGCGGGGAACGCGATTGTCTCCGGCAGCACGACGTCCACGAACTTCCCCACACTCACTCCGATTCAGTCCGCCTTCGCCGGAGGCCAGTGCAGCAATGCGGGCAATGTTTTTCCCTGTGGCGATGTTTTCGTAACGCGCCTGACGGCCAACGGCAGTGCTTTGAGTTACTCCACCTACCTCGGCGGCACGGGCGATGAGCAGGCCAACGGGCTGACCGTGGACGCGAGCGGCGCGGCCTACCTCACCGGCTACACCACCTCCAGCAACTTCCCCCTGCGCACGCCGCTGCAAGCGACACCCGCTGGACTCTCCGACGCCTTTGTCACCAAAATCGCCGCCAACGGCACCTCGCTCGTCTACTCCACCTACCTCGGCGGAGGAGTCTCCGACACCGGCACAGCCATCGCCGTGGATGGCACCGGCAGTGCTTACGTAACCGGCCTGACGGAGTCGAGCAATTTCCCCACGGCCAATTCCTTTCAAGCACGCGCGGGCGTGGATGCCTTCGCCGCCAGACTGGTCACCACCGGCAACGGTCTGGCCTACTCCACTTTCCTCGGCGGCAGCGATTTCGATCAAGGCCTGGCCATCGCCGTTGATAGTAGCGGCAACGCATTCGTCGCCGGCTGGACCAACTCGAATGACTTCCCCCTGCGCACGCCGGTGCAGTCCGCGCTCGGCGGAGGCATCTGCGGCACAGCGCCACTGCAATACATCTGCGAGGATGGATTCATCGCGCGCATCACGCATCAGCCAGGCCTGTTCGCCGGCGGTATGGTCAACGGCGCCAGCTTCGCGCCGGGCGCGCCGGTGGCGGCGGGCAGCATCGTCTCGGCTTTTGGATCCGATCTGGAGTCCGCCAGCTTCGGGGCAGCCACCGTTCCTCTGCCAACTACCCTGGGCAGCGTCACCGTGCGCATGAACGACATCCCCGCGCCGCTGTTCTTCGTGGCCGGTTCACAGGTGAATTTGCAGGTGCCCTGGGAGCTGGCCGGCCTGGCGACCGCTACCATTGCCGTTACTGCCGCGGGCGTCGCTCTGCCATTGACCACCGTCTCGCTCGCGCCGACGCGGCCGGGTATTTTCACTACCAATGCGCAGGGCAGCGGGCAGGGCGCGATCCTGATCGCCAACACGCCGGATCTGGTGGCCCCCGTGGGGGCCATCCCCGGACGCACCTCGCGGCCCGCCAACCGCGGCGAGACCATCACCATCTTCTGCACCGGACTAGGCCCTGTCTCCAACCGCCCCGCCAGCGGCGCCGCCGCGCCCTCCGGTCCTCTCGCGTTAACCAGCACCACGCCGCTGGCAACCATCGGCGGCGCACCGGCTACGGTGAGCTTCTCCGGACTTGCGCCAACTTTTGTGGGACTGTATCAGGTGAATGTTTCAGTGCCGGTGAATTCGCAAGTAGGCGGCGCGGTCCCGGTGGTGCTAACGATAGGCGGAGTGGCTTCCAACACCGTGACGATCGCCGTTCAGTAGCGCCGCGCGCGAACAGAGCCACGCTCCGGAAGGGAGCAGTGCTCATGGAACACGCTATCCTTCGCCGCACCGCTCCCTCCCGGTCGCGGCTCTGTTTAGATCACAGTGGTGAGATTGTTTTGAGGAAACACTTACAGCAGACGGAAGATTACTTCGACTGAGGCCATCACGTCCACCGCCTGGCCGCCGCGCTCGCCGGGACGGAAACGCCATTGCTTGACGGCTTCAATCGCTTTTTCATCCAGGCCCAGCCCCAACGAACGAATCACGCGAATGTCGCGCACGGTGCCGTCTTTCTGGACCACCACGCTTAAAACCACCACGCCTTGGAACTTGGACTTGCGCGCCGCCTCGGAATATTCCGGGTCCACCTTGTGGACCAACTGCGGCGCGGACACCCCGCCGCCCACGCGAAACACACCACCGCCAATGCCGCCGCCTTCGCCCGGTCCCACGCCACGACCCTTGCCCGAACCGACGCCGCCGCCATCTCCCGTGCCAATGCCGCTCCCGAAGCCGGGGCCATTGGAGGGCGCTCCCAACATGGCCATGGGATCACCCAATTGGTCCATGTTGATCTGCGGCATTTGAATGTCCGGCGGGGCCACGATAGTCGGCACTACGGCTAGATCAGGGTTCTCGTTTTTGATGACCGCCGTGGGTGGCGCCAGTTGGATGAGAGCCGCTTTCGGCAATGCGCCTTTGGAAGCGGGAGTGGGCGACTGATCGCCACCGCCGCCGCCACCGCCGGGTTTCCGCATCGCGGGTGGCAGGGAAAGCTCGTACTCAGACATGTCGGTGGGCATGTACACCATATCCCGCTTAGGCATCACGTCAATCACGCCAAGGGTAAGCGGAATGATCAGCAGGCCGATCACCAGCACATGAGACAGCACGGAAATCGTCGCGGTATATTTCTGGTTGGTGGTCCTGCCCCACAGATCCTTCACCGCCACCGGCTTCGAAGTGATCTGCAACGGAGGAAGTTTTTCCGGCTTGATGATGTCGCGAATCTGATGGACTAAATTGATATACCAGGGATCGATATCCAGCAGGATACTGCCCATCACGGGCGTGGCAGCCGCAGTCCCGCTCACGCGGGCAGTGGACTGAGAGAGGGCCGCTTCCGGCGCGGCGCTTTGTTTGTTCTCTAGCTCCATAACTCCAATCGCATCGGCAATTTCGGGCAACGGCATCGGCTGGCCTCCGCTGCCGAGTGGCGTTACCAAAACCCCGCCCGGCTGATTCAGCGCACCATCTCTGCTATAGGTCTGCTATAGGCGCTTACTCACGCACCTACATTGGTACCTACATTGGTAGATGATCAACTTTGGCCATCAGTTGCCCATTCATTCGGAATCAATAGGCAGGTACAAGTAAGTGTTGCGCCGCGCAACCTGTAATGCTCTGCCCCCACCACTACGCCCACATTGTATAACAGCTTGCACCAATAAAACGCAATGGCGCAAGGATTCTCCATAGCGCCGGAACAAGTCCAGTTCAGGCCACCCGATCAGCCTCTCCCACCACTCTACGCGCCACCACGGACGAGCTGCTCGATAATTTTCTGAGCCGCCTGCGCCGCCGACTGGATGCAATCGGGGATGCCCACGCCGCGATAGCCGTTCCCGGCCAGATGCAACCCGGAGTGCTCCGCCAAGCGCGCATCAATCCGGCTCAACAAGCCTAAGTGCCCGACTGAGTACTGCGGCATGCAAGCCGCCCACCGATAGACGCGATGGAACGCTGGTTCCGCATTTAAGCCCATGATGGATTGCAGTTCCCGCTTCGCCGTGGCCAGCAACTGCTCGTCTGCTAGCTGATCGATGGCGGCGTTGCGCGCTCCTCCGAAAAAGGATCGCAGCAGTGCCGTGCCCGGCGGCGCGCGATGATCAAACTTGTTATGGACCCACGTGCAGGCAATGGTTTCGCGCCCCTCGCCACGCGGGACGACGAAGCCGAATCCGCGCCCCATCCACTCGCGCGCACCGGGGCGGGTGGCCGCTGGCGGCTCGCCGGATGGCGAACCATATCCCAACGCGACGATCGCCACGGAGTGATAAACGATCTCCGCCAAATGCCCGGCCAGAACGGCGTCCAGCTCACGCACCATCTCCGCCGCCACCGGAGCGGGCGTGGCCACCACCACCGCATCACAGGCTCGCTCCGCGCGGTCGCTGGCGACCAGATACTTCCCCGTCGCATCGCCGGCTGGCGCGACGCGGCGCACGCTGATCACCGTTTCATCCTGAAGGATCGTGGTAGCCTGCAGCGACTCTTCGACTGTTTCCGGAAGCCGCGCCAATCCATCCCGCAGCGTGACAAAAATAGTGGATGGCGTTCCGCCCGCAGGAATGCCCGAGGAAATTGATGACGCTTCCCTGCCCGCCACCTGCCTCGCGAAGCCCTTCCATAGGCTGCCGTGTTTCTTCTCGAGCGCCAGCAATTGCGGGAACACCGCGCGCGCGCTCAGCGCTCGGAAATCAGCGCCGTAAACGGCATTCAGCAGCGGCTCGGCTAAGCGCTCAGAGACCTCCTGCCCGAAGCGCGCGGTGATGTACTGCTCCACGGAGATGTCCTCGGAATCCGGCAAAGGGCCGGGAGAAAAAATGGGCGATAGCGCCAGGCGCAGCTTGCCTGTGAGCGACAGCAAAGGGCTGGAGAACATCGAGCGAATCTTCGTTGGCACCACGAACATCAGCCCGTCCGGCAGCGGCTGCAACGCGCCATGGTGCAGGACGAAGGTCTTGCGCCGCGCGTCGTTGCTGGGGATGATCTGCTCACCAAGCCCGAGTTTCCGGCACAGTTCCAACGCCGCCGGCTTGGTGGTCAGCAGAGAATCCGGCCCGGCTTCGCAGAGAAACTTGGCATCACTATTTGCCACGTTGCTGTTTGCAACGTTGACGGGTTCAGTCTGGATGACTCCGCCGAGGCGAGGGCTTTTTTCCAGTAAGGTAATGTCCAGCGCGAGTCCACGCGCACGCGCGTACTGCTCAAGGAAGTAGGCCGCCGAAAGGCCGGTGATGCCGCCGCCGATGATAATGACCGAGGGCAAGAGGTTTACCAGTGAGTAGTATTCGCGGAGAACTCCCGCACCCACTCGACCACCGCCTGAACATTCTCGACGGGCGTGGTGGGCAGGATGCCGTGTCCCAGATTGAAGATGTGTCCGGGCCGCTGATTCGCCGCGCGCATGATGCGTTCCACCGCCGTGCGCAACACGGGTTGCGGAGCGTAGAGCAGCACCGGGTCAAGATTGCCCTGCACCGCGCGGTCGTGTCCGATGCGCCGCCAGGCCTCGCCAAGATCAATGCGCCAGTCCGCGCCGATCACGTCGCCGCCCGCCTCGCGCAAGAGCTCCAGCATTCCAGAAGTTCCTGTGCCGAAGTGGATCACCGGCACGCCGAGCGACGACGCCGCGCTGATGAGTTGCCTGGTGTGGGGCAGCGCGTACTCGATGTAATCGGCGGGACTGAGCGCGCCGATCCAGCTATCAAAGATTTGCAAAGCCGCCGCGCCGGCCTCCACCTGACTGCGCAGAAAGGCGATCTGCACGCGCACGAGGCGGTCGAGCAAAGCGCGCCATAACGCGGGCTGCGCGTAGATCAGGCGCTTGGTGGTCAGGAAGTCGCGCGTCGCGCCGCCTTCGATCATGTAGCTCGCCACGGTGAACGGCGCGCCGCAAAAGCCAATCACCGGCAGCCGTCCGTTCAACTCGCGGCACACCATGCGGATGGCCTCGCCCACATAGTTCAACTCGCCGTCCGCCGGATCGTGTAGTTGATGCAGCGCGGCCTCCGAGCGAATCGGCGCGCCTAGCACCGGGCCTTCGCCCTCCACGAACTTCAACGACATGCCCATGGCCATTGGGGGAAGCAGCAGGTCGGCAAAGATAATGGCGGCGTCCACCTCCAGCCGCCTCAGCGGTTGCAGAGTCACTTCGGCGGCCAGCTCTGGATGCGTGCACAACTCGATCAACGAGTGCTTGGCGCGCAGTGCGCGATACTCCGGCATGTAGCGCCCCGCCTGGCGCATGAACCACACCGGCGTGCGCTCCACCGTCTGGCGGCGGCAGGCGCGGATGAACAAGGTATCAGCAACAGAAGGGGTAGTCGTCATAAGCGAAGCGGGATGGTGTGCGTCCCGAACGTTCATCGTATCATGAGTGCATCGAGCCTCACGAGCAGGCAGCACACAATGTCCCGCGATTCGATTATCATTGGTGTTGGAGCATTGGTGTTGGAGCAATGCCGTAGAGGAGCGCATCAGATGACTGCCGATCGCCCAACGACCGTGAGCGCGAAAGGCTTCGCGGGCCTGCGCGTGCTGTCGCTCGAAAGCCGCCGCGCCAGGGAGATGGCCACGCTCATCGAGAACCACGGCGGCGTCGCCGTCAGCGCGCCGTCCCTGCGCGAAGTGCCGCTCACGGACAACACCGCCGCGCTCGATTTCGCGACTGCACTATTTTCGGGCAGTGTCGATTCACTCCTCTGCCTGACCGGCGTCGGCACCCGCATTCTGTTCGATGCCATCCAGACGCAACATGCACGGGAGCCAATGGTAGCAGGCCTTTCGCGCATCGCCATCATCGCGCGCGGACCCAAGCCCGCCGCCGTGTTGCGCGAGTACTCCGTGCCCATCGCTATCAGCGTTCCGGAGCCGAACACCTGGCGCGACCTGGTCGCCGCCATGGCATCGCAACACCCCGAGCTGCTCGCCGCCGGCCAGCGCATCACGGTCCAGGAGTACGGAAAAAGCAATGAGGAGCTATTGCACCATCTTGCAGCACAGGGCGCGCGCGTAACCACCGTGCCCGTGTATCAATGGGCGTTGCCGGAAGACCTCGTGCCCTTGCGGGCCGGGCTTGCGGAGATCAGTGCGGGGCGCATCGACGTGCTCATCGCCACCAGCGCCATGCAGATCCATCACCTGATGCAGGTGGCCGAACAACAGAATGTCGCGGATCAGGTGCGGGCGGCGCTGGCTCGCATCGTGATCGCCTCCATCGGACCCATCTGCTCTGAGGGGCTGGCCAGCCACGGCCTCGCCGCCGACCTCGAACCGAGTCACCCCAGGATGGGACAACTCATTTTCGAGGCCGCCGATAAGTCGCGCGCGCTACTCCAGAAAAAGCGGTAAATTTCGGCCACGATTTTCGCTTTTTCATCGCCTATTTCCAGGCTGACAGATTTGCGGAATAATCAACTCCGACCAAAGTGCACACTTTCACGGAATTGACCACAAAAGGCAATTTTGCGACCTGCCGTGACAGAGCCGCGACCGAGAGGGAGCGGTCACGTTTCATGACCAACCG
>SHUM01000069.1 GCA_009691245.1 Acidobacteriota bacterium
CGGAGAGCTATCTGCGCATTGACAAGATACTTGATGCGGCGCGCCGGGCCGGGGCCGACGCCATTCATCCGGGGTATGGATTTCTCTCTGAGAATGCGGAGTTCGCGGGAGCCTGCGAGCAGGCGGGCATCACGCTGATCGGGCCCAGCGCGAAGTCGATGGAGATGATGGGATCGAAGACGCGGGCGCGCGAGGTGGCCGTGGCCGCTGGCGTACCCGTGGTGCCGGGCACCAACGCGCCTGTGAGCAGCGTGGCGGATGCGCAGCGCATCGCGTTGGAAGTTGGCTATCCGGTGATGCTGAAGGCGGCGGCGGGCGGCGGCGGCAAGGGGATGCGGCAGGTGCGCTCTGCTGACGAGATGGCGGCGGCGCTGCGCGAGGCGCAGTCCGAGGCGCAAAACGCTTTTGGCGATTCCAAGGTGTACATCGAGAAGTATATCGAGAGGCCGAGACACATTGAGGTGCAGGTGCTGGGCGACCGGCATGGCAATCTGCTGCATCTGGGCGAGCGCGAGTGCAGCATTCAGCGGCGGCATCAGAAAGTGGTGGAGGAGTCGCCCTCGCCCTTCGTCGATGCGGCGATGCGCGCGCGCATGGGCGAGGCGGCGGTGCGCGTCGCGCGGGCGGCGGGGTATTACAACGCGGGCACGGTCGAGTTTCTGATTGACCAGAATGCCCAGCAGCGCAACTTCTACTTTCTTGAGATGAACACGCGCTTGCAAGTGGAGCATCCGGTTACGGAGATGGTCACGGGGCTGGACCTGGTGAAGTTGCAAATCCGCGTGGCGGCGGGCGAAAATCTCTCCAGCATTTTTCACAATGGGCAACCCCTTAACCAGGACGCCATTCAGATGCGCGGCGCGGCCATCGAGTGCCGCGTGTACGCCGAGGACCCCGACAATTCCTTCTTCCCTTGCCCCGGATTGATCCGCGAGTTGGCGACGCCCTCCGGCCCCGGGGTGCGCGACGACTCCGGCGTCTATGCGGGCTGGAGCGTGCCGATGGAGTACGACCCGCTGCTGTCGAAGCTGATCGTCTGGGGCGGCACTCGTGAAGAGGCCATCCAGCGCATGAGCCGCGCCCTCGATGAATACTACGTCGGCGGAATCAAAACGAATCTGCAGCTTTTCAGAACGATTCTGGCGTCCCCTGATTTTCTTTCCGGTAATTTGGATACCAGCCTCATCGATCGACTTCGGGAGCAGGCGGGCGCGCGCATGGAGATGACTGCCGAGTCAGTGGCTCATCTTCGAGCCGCTGCCGTCGCGGCGACGATGTTCCACCGGCGAGCTGCTCAATCCAGCACACCCACGCCGAATGCACAATCACAACCGGGGAGCCGATGGAAGTTGGCGGGCCGGAAGCAGTCGCTGCGCCCGCCACGAGGTGTCCGCAACCAATGAACACTGTGCTATTGAAGATCGATGGTATCGAGCACTTGCTGGAACTCAACCCGGCTGCGCCGGAAAGTTTCGTGTTGGATCACAAGCCCTTCGCCGCGTCCGTGGAGGCGATAGAATCAGGATGGTATTCCATACTGATGGGCGGGAAGAGCCTCGAACTGCGCGTCGCTGCAATAGATGGAAAGCCTGCCACGTACCGCGTGAGAATGGACGGCGCGGAGTTTTCCATTGAGATAATCGATCCGCGCAAATGGGTGCGCGGAAGCGGGGCGGCGTTGGCCGCTGGGAGCCAGAACATCATCGCGCCCATGCCGGGCAAGGTGGTGCGCATTCTGGTTGATGAAGGGCAGAGCATTGAGGCTGGGCAGGGTTTGCTGGTGGTGGAAGCAATGAAGATGCAGAATGAAATCAAGAGCCAGAAGGCGGGTACGGTGGGCAAAGTTTCCGTGCACGAGGGGCAGACGGTTAACGCTGGGCAGACATTGATGATAGTGGAATGAAAATTATTCAATGGAAACATACGAGGAGTTGTAATTATGTCTGAGCGAAAAAACATTTCAACGGGTAGTTCGTGGGAACCGATTATCGGCTACTCGCGCGCGGTACAGGTAGGTAATCGCATCTATGTCTCCGGCACCACGGCCACCGACGCAAAAGGCGAGATCGTCGGGCCGGGCGATCCCAAGGCGCAGACGATGCAGGCGCTCAAGAACATCGAGGCCGCGCTCGAAAAAGTTGGGGCAAGTCTGAAGAATGTAGTCCGCACGCGCATGTTTGTAACTGACATCAGCCGATGGGAAGAGTACGGTCGCGCACACGGCGAACTATTCGGCGACATCCGGCCCGCCACCACGATGGTGGAAGTGGCGAAGCTGATTGCGCCGCAGATGATGGTGGAGATTGAGGCCGACGTGGAGTTGTAGGCGGTATGCTGACAGAAGAGCCGCGACCGGGAGGGAGCGGTCACGCTCGAAGATTATGTGTGACCGTTGAACGTGACCGCTCCCTCCCGGTCGCGGCTCTTCTGTCACTTCAGGCACTTCAGGCACGGGCCTGCACGACGGTGATGCCCCAGCCCAGGTCCATAGCCACTTTGCGCGCGGCGGCCACCTGGAAGCCGGCGGCCACCAACATGGCGTTCAACTCGCGCGCCGTGTAGCAGTGCTTCAGCGAGTAGCGGCCAAACCCGGCATGCTCGGCGAGACGGAGCACCCAGTAGATGATGCGAGGGCCAGGGAAATCGCTGGACCAATCGGTCAGGATTAACCGTCCCGACGGGCACAGAACACGGCGGAATTCAGCCAGGACCATCTCCGGATGCTGATAGTAGTGGAAGCTGTTATTACAGATCACTACGTTGAAGGTCTGATCCGCGAATGGCAGGTGCTCCGCGGGCGCATTGGTCAATGCCACATGCTTTTGGTCGGGAATATTTTGCCTGGCCTGCTGCAGCATGGGAGCGCAGATATCCACACCGACGAGAACGGTTGATCCGCCAAGGCGCGAACTCACCGCCGCTTCGAGAAGTCCAGTCCCACAACCAACGTCGAGCAGGCGGTCGGCACCCGCCCACGGGATCGCCGAGATGGTCTCCCGCATCGTCGCGTGGCCCCAGCGCAGATTCCACCGGCGGTCATAGGTGGATGCCTGACGGCCATACTTTTCGAGCAACGGTTGGTAGGCTTTCACGATTCCCTTCCTCCAGCGGTCAAATTCCAGATGGAAAGGCTCTACGCAAAACTGTGAACTTTCGACGCACCTAACGCGCTCGGATTCTGCTGGTCTATTTAAACGATGCCAGCACTTCGCCAACTAGAAAGTTCTCAACACGGGCTTCGTTATGCAACTGCTCGGAAAAGGCAGCGGTCAATAATTGCTGGCGCCGTCCCTCCAACTCCTCGCGGATGCTCTGTTTGACCTCGGCGTTGTTTAGATCATGCTGACCCGGCTCGCGCCTGCCAGTAAGTTTAAAAAGCCAGAAGCCTTCCTGGGTGCGGATTACGGGGACCAGATCACCCACCTTCAGTTTCGTCACCGAAGCCTTGAACTGTGGGCCAAAGCGATCCAGCGATGACTCGGGCTGATAACCCAGGTCTCCGCCCGCCTGCGTCGTTTGCGGGTCTTCGGAGAGAGCGCGGGCCAATTGCGCGAAGTCCTCGCCCATCTTGGCGCGGCCTTCGATGGCCTGCATCTTGGTCATGGCCATCTCGGGATTGAGCGCCTTGTCATTGGACAGGTTGTTGACCGGCGCGCTGGGGTCGGCGGTTACGGCGATAACGCCCAGCCGGTAGAGGGTCTCCTTCACGTTGAACACTTCCTTGTTCTTGGTGTAGAAATCCGTTACTTCCTGATCCGACACCTTGGCTTTGTTGCGCACCTGGTTCTCGACCACTTTCTCCACAGTTAGCGTACGTGCGATCTCTTTTTTGAGATCTTCCGGCTTGACGCCGCGGGCGTCGAGCGTCTTATTAAACTCAGCATCGGAGGTTTCTCCCTGCACCGCTTTCAAGCGCGCAGCAATCTCGGCATCACCCGGAGCCACCTTCAACTGAGCAGCCTTCTGATTCATGATCTCGGCTTCGATCAGATCGCGCAATATCTCAAGCTTGACCAGGTTCGCAGCTTCTACATCCGGCTTCTGCGGGGCATCTTTAGCACGGAAAGTAAACTGAGCTTCCACGTCGGAGCGCAGGATTTCCTTGCCATTCACGCGCGCGGCCACAGCACCACCGGCGGCTTGCTGCCCCTGCTTGTTGCATCCGGCGGCCAGCAACGCCAGTATTACCAATCCCAGCAGAAATCGATTCTGCATTCTTCCTCCTCGGTTATTTAAGGCTAGACGTATGATTTCCATTTATCTACAACAGACCGGCTGCCTTGCGACAATTCGCTCCGCTTACAGCTTGCGAATCTCGGCGGCAAGGTGGTCTATGTTATCAGCATTTTTAAATAATCTGATCCCTGCGATACCGGCTGCTCCGGCAAGAACGCAATCCCGGGCATTGGATAGATCCACTCCACCCAGCGCAAATACAGGAACCGTTAGTTCCGCGCAGATGCTTGAAAAACCTTTGAGCCCCAACGGAACGACCCCGGGCTTCGAGGGTGTCGTGAAAACAGGGCCTAGTATAATATAGTCAGCACCGGCTTGCTGAGCCTCAGCGGCCTCCCGTAGGCTATGGCAGGAGACACCGACAATCAAGAAATTAGGCAATCGGGACCGAATCGCGGCCAGCGGCAGCGACTCGAAGGAGAGATGCACGCCATCCGCTGCACTGGCGATGGCCACATCGACTCGTCCATTTACCAAAAGACGAGTCCCTCGGGTGCGCTCATTCATCTGGCTGAATTCCGCAACCAAACTGAGCAGGCTCGCCCCGCTCATATCCTTCTCGCGCACCTGAACGTAATCAACGCCAGCCTGAAAAGCCTTTCGAACTGTTTCCACCAACGAGCGGGATGCAGGCTCGTCGGCTCCCCACTGCATACGCGACGTAATGTAGTAACTGAGCGCCAATTGAATCGATCCGCCCCAAAACATTCCGCCTGCAAAACCTGCAAAGAATGTTCAAGAATCCAGCGGCCCGCGGGCGCTACCCTCGTCTTTTGAAACTTGATCCGCGCCCACGGCGTCCGCGTGGACAGGTTCGGCCCGGAGCAGATCGGCAGCGACGGTAACGCCCACCCACAGGGTCAATAGACCAACGCCACTAACGGCCCCGCGCAGATAATGATTCATTAAGAACGGGCGCAGCAGCTCCGACCCAAACACCCACAAATTGCGATCCCATAATACCGACCACGGGAGCACCAGCAGCACCACACCAGACTCCAGGCAGAGCAGCACCGCGATTATCTGCTGCAGCCAGAGGCCTGCATTCCATTTATGCGTCACTGAGGAGTCATTCCAATATCAGGCCAATATCAGGGGCCGATCCCGCTTACGATCCCTGCTGTAACTCGCGGATGCGCTCGGCGACGTTGCGATAATCGATGTTCCGAGAATAGACGTCCATGAAGCTCTTGAGCGCCGCCGAGCGGTTCCCAGCCATCTCATAGGCCGCGCCGATTTCGTAAAGAAGCGCCAACTCACTCTCGGCATCGGCACACGGAGAATCAAGAGCCGTCTGGTACCAGTTTACGGCCAGCAGGGGCAGCCCTTTTTCGATAAAGCAGATGGCCAGCAGCGAGCAGCATTGCACCAGATGCGAATAATCTTTGGCCGCCTCCGCGATTTGATGGACCTTCTGAAATTCGCCAATGGCCTCGTCATAGAGGGCCATCTCTTTGAATGCAACTCCCATATTGTAACGCGTTTCCAGATCGCCACCGCCACCCGGCTGCGGTTCCTCCACTTCGTCGCGGAACTCGGCAAAAAGATCGTCGAGCAGCCCACTGCCAAGTTTGCTGGGGCTGGCGGGCGTCGCCGGAGTTGACGGCCCGCCGGGGAGCACTGCCATGGATGAATCGTCCAGCGCCAGCTCAAAGCCCGAATCTGCTCCTGAGGGTCCAGCCGACAAGTGTTCCAGGTCTAGTTCGGCTTCGGCCAGAGGCTCTGGCACGAACTCTTGCGCTGTCATTACAGCGGCGTCCGTTGCCGAAAACACTGGTTCAGGAATGATTGCTTCAGCCGCCGCGGGCTCCACCAAGTCGGAAACTTCGGGAGGTTAGATTTCGGACCCGGCGGCAGTAAAATCAGGAATGGCAACTTCCGCTACCGCTGCCCCGCGACCGAGCAGGACATCCAAGCGATGCCGGAGGTCTGACAAGGACCCCTGCGAGGGATCGAGGGAATACAGCTTCCCTATAGATTCTTCAGCTTCTACCCCAAGGCCGGCCTGAAGATAAAATTCGATCTGCTCGACGAGACTGTCGGTGGTGGCCGTTGCAGAGGGAGCACTGGAAAGACTGGCCCATTCCATGGAAAGATCGACTTCACGGACTTGGCTCTGCTCCATCTGAACCGTCTCGGCAGGAACGCCTGCCGCCGCATCCTGCAGACGGCCGCTATGGGCCGCTTCAAATATTTTCGTCTGGTACCCGAGCAGCAACTCGCCATAGCGAGATGCGCGATCCCCGTCGCCGATTCGGACGTAAGCTTCGGTAAGAGCCTCGGCGGCCTTGAGGGCTTTCTCGTAATGTTGAGTCTGCTCGTAAAGTGGCAAGAGATGTTCGTAGAGGGCTATGTCGCCGGGAACCTCGACTAATCCGGCTTCCAGCGTCTCAATGGCTTTGGGGAGCTGGTGATAGGTAAGGTATAGTTCGCTCTCGGTAAGGCAATTTTTCACCACAGCCTTTTCGCGAGGGGCCAGCGCGCCAACATGGCTAGAAGTGATACCCGTCTCAGCAGCCTCCTCGATGGCCATCAGGGGACTGATATCGCTAAAATTGGATTCTCCCTGCGGCTTGGCTGGGGAATAACGCGCATCAATGCGGCGCAATTGCTGCACAAGATCATGGTTATCCGGCTCCGCCGCAACCAGCTCCGCATAAACTTCCCGCGCCTTGGCCGGTTCGCCTTCTTCCAAATGGACCTGGGCCAATCTCTCGCCAATGTGTCGGCCTTGGTCCACATCACTGGACTGGCGATAGGCGGTCCATATCAACTCCAACGCCTGCCTGTTTTTTGAATCTCGATCCAGAATCCGCCGGAGCCCTTCCGCAATGGGACCAAGCCCACCCTGGCTTTGCAAGCGCTCGGCGACTCGCTGATAGACGGCTAGAGCGCCATGCGTATCGTTGCGATCCAGCAACCCAGCCGCCAGCACATCCAGGCCGGCCATGTCGCCATGCAGATCCAGCAACTGATTGGCTACTTCTTCCGTTTTGGCCGCGTTGTCTTGTTTGACGTAGGCGTGAAACAAAGCATTGAGCGCAGTCTTGTTCCGCTGATAATCACGGATTGACTCCAGTGCCGCAATGGATTCTCCCGCCTTGCCCTGATCCAGAAAGGCTCGTCCTTTCAGGATGATGGATTCCTCGTTGATCGGATCGAGATGGTAGATGGCATCCAGCACAGCCATGGCTTCATCTGGAGCGTTGCCATCAAGATAGCGCTCTGCGGCGCTCAGGTAAGTGGAGATCGCTTCGGCTTCCTTGCGCGTCTCGACGTAGAAATCACCCATGCGCTTCAGCAGCTTGGGGTTGTCCATATCGAGCATCAACACACGCTCGAACACGGCCCGGGCTTTCTCCGGTTCTTTCCGTTTGCTATAGATTTCAACGGCCTGCAAAAAGTACGTGCGCGCGTCACGCATCAAACCCTGCATGGAGTAGAGCTCTCCAAGCTTCTCCAGCGCCACCAGCGATTCGGGATCTATTTTGGTGATCCGTTTATAGACCGCAATAGCGCGCGGCACTGCGCCACCTTCCACTGATTTTTCCGCCAGTAAATGGAAAGTCTTCAGTGCGTCTTCAATCTTTCCCGCCCGCACGTAGAGATCCCCAATGGCGTTCAACGTCATCAGGTCCTTGGGATCTTTCTTTACTATTTTTTGGTATTCTTCAATGGCCGCGGGAATTTTCCCCTGAACCGTATACTTTTCCGCAGCCTGCAGGATTTTCGCCTTATCGAAGCCCAGTCCAAATGCCATGAATCCACGCCCCGCCTGTCCCGTCGACCGATTCCAATGATCTAGCCGGGACTTTCCCTATATGCCCAGTCTGCCAAATGGCATTCGCCAATCCTGTCGCCTATCATGCCGGGGGGAATAGGAACACGGACGGCGACCCGGATGCCGACTGTAGCCGACTCTCCATTTTGATTGCTAAATGCCCCGTTCAGAATAGGCGCAAACTCCCCGCGATTGCAAGCAATTCGGCTCCCGGCAGGGGGTTACCTGATTGAGAAAATAGGTATTGACCCCACGCCAGATGGATTGTATATGTATACATTAGGATGAATAATTATACTCCATTGCCAAGCACACCTCTGCCGCCCACCGGCGGGGCGCGTCACTTGCGTGTCGCCGTGATCGGTTATACAGGCTACAGCGGAATCGAGCTTGTGGGTCTGCTCGAACGGCACCCGGCGGTGGCGCTTCTGCTGCTGGACCATCGCGCCGCCAAGGACTCGGCGCTGGACGCATCCCCGGTTCCCTGCGGCCTACCAACCACCAGCGGAATAGCTCATGCACCCTGGTCTCCGAGCGCGATCAGGGATCATCAAATTGACTTGGTCTTCACGGCGACTCCTCCTGAGGTCTCGCTCGAAATCATCCCGGAAATACTCCGTTCCGGCGCGCGCGCCATTGACCTGAGCGGCGCGTTTCGTCTGCGCGATGCTGGACAGTATCAGCGCTGGTACAAGGCAGCGCACACGCAGCCCGACTTGCTGGCACAGGCCGTTTATGGATTGCCAGAGTTATATCGGGAAAAAATAGTTGGCGCGCGACTGGTGGCCAATCCCGGTTGTTACCCCACCGCCGCCATCTGCGCGCTGTGGCCACTGCTGAAGGCGGATATGGTGGATCGTGCAGCGGGAGTGGTCTGCGATGCCAAGAGCGGAGTCAGCGGTGCGGGCAAGTCGCCCTCTCCCAAAACCCACTTCGTGCAGATTTCCGAGAACTTCTCGGCTTACGCCATTCTTGAGCATCGCCATGTCGCCGAAGTGCTGAACAACACCGGGCTCGATGAGAGTGAGTTCTCGTTTACCGCGCAACTATTGCCCATCCCGCGAGGCATTCTGGCGGCGAACTATCTGCGACTGAAGAAGCCGGCGACGCTCAATGAGATTCAGGCCGTCTATCGCGCGGCGTACTCCAGCGCTGGCTTCGTGCGCCTCTATCCGCAGGGTAGCCAGCCGCAGCTCAGCGTGGTCAACCACACCAACTTCTGCGACATACACTGCACGCTGGGCAGCGATGGCAAGCGTCTGGTGGTGGTTAGCTGCATCGACAATTTAGTCAAGGGAGCCGCCGGTCAGGCTGTCCAGAACATGAACGTCATGTTCGGTCTCGAGGAGTCCACAGGACTGCTGGCCTAATGGGGTGGCGCGGAATCACCTGCTTATGAAGATCGTCGTAAAAATCGGGGGCACGCTGCTGGAGGATGCCTCCAGTCGGCAACGCATGGTGGCCATGGTTGCCACGCAGGTGCGCGCCGGGCACAGCGTTCTGCTGGTTCATGGCGGAGGCAAGCTGCTCACTTCGTTCCTGGCTAAGACCGGAGTGAAGAGCGAATTTCTAAATGGCCTGCGCGTGACCACCGCCGATGCCATGGACGGCGTGGTCAAGGTTTTTGCCGGGACGGTGAATCACTCGTTGCTGGCGGCCTGCGTCGCGGAAGGGCTGCCGGCGGCGGGTATCTCGGGCATCGATGGCGCCTGCCTGCTGGCCGAGAAGCTGCGCGGCGAGCACGGCGAGGATTGGGGCTATGTCGGCCAAATCACGCAAGCGGATCCGCACGTCTGGGAGACGCTGCTCGCGGGTGGACTACTGCCGGTGATGGCTTGCCTGGCCGTTGGCAAGGACGGTCGGATTTACAACGTGAACGCGGATTCCGCGGCGGTGGCCTGCGCGATAGGTTGGCAGGCAGACGGCCTGGTCTTTCTCACCGATGTGGATGGCGTGCGGGACGCGGCGGGCCAGCGCATCGCTCACTTGTCAGTTGACGAAATGCCGGCGCTGCTGGCAAGTGGCGCGGTAACCGCCGGAATGCTGGCCAAGCTCAACGCCATCAGAGAAGCCGTGGCCGCTGGCGTGGGGCACGTTCACATTTGCAATGGGCATCGCGAGAATGTTCTCGATGCCGTATTGCGGGCGACCGGAGAGCGTGGTTCGGATGCGAGCACAGGTACCGTGATCGATTCGGCCCGGATTGCATCTAAGATTTCATGAGGAATTATTTTCCCGTTGCTGCATCTTTAATCGAGAAAGACTGATTGGTGTTCGTAAGTTCCTGGACGGAGCAGGCAGGAGGCACTATCGATGAGAAACCACCCCGGACACGCCGTGGAGGTCGATGAAATCATGGCACACGAGGCCGACCACGGATTGATCCGCCAGGCGACGCTGAGCGATATCCCCGCCATGCTGCAATTGGTCAATGACTATGCGGCAAATGAAGTGATGCTGCCGCGCACCGAGGTTGAGTTGTGCGAGCGCGTGCGGGACTTTGTCGTCGCGGTGGATAAGGACGGCCATCTGCTGGGCTGCGGCGCGTTGCAGTTTTATACGCCGCGCATGGCCGAGCTGCGCTCTCTCGCCGTGGCTCCTTCCAGCACACGCAGCGGCCTCGGCCTGCGCATCTGCGCCGAGCTGATGCAACAGGCGCGCGAGGTGGGCGTCGAGGTGGTCTTCGCGTTTACTTACGTGCCAAAGTTTTTCGAGAAGGCCGGGTTCCAATTGATCGACCGCGCCGCTCTGCCGCTGAAGGCCTGGCGCGACTGCCTGCGCTGCCCCAAGTTCCACGCTTGCGACGAAATCGCCATGGCCGCGTTCCTCGCTCCCGGCGCAGAAGCGCACCTGGCCGCCGAGCCGCCCTCCGAGCCCAACGTAGAAGGCCCGCTTGTGATGCCCACCATGGGTAAGCCGCGTGTGATGTAAGCCGGGTTTTGCCACAGAGGCACGGAGACACAGAGATTTCATGCGGTTGTCTGGTCCTAAATCCCTGCGCAGCCTATAGGCCTTTCATCCCGAGCGTAGAGAGGGATGACAACATAAACCCACTCGCATCTCCATACATTCCAGTCTCCGTGCCTCTGTGTCTCCGTGGCAGATGTCATTCTTTCTGGACCAGTTGCTTGAAGCGGTCGCCGCGCTCGCGATAGTCGCGGAACAGGCCGAAGCTCGGCGAGGCGGGCGAGAGCAGGCAGCACTTGCCCGGCGCGGTGTGCAACTTCGCCAACCGCACGGCCTCCTCCATTGAATCCACAAAAAAATGTTTCATGCGCGCCGCTGCAACCGCGTCGTGATTGCAAACTGCCTTCCAGATGCGCTCGCCTGTGGGTGGAAACAGGATCACGGTTTTTACCGCGCGCCGCGCCAACCCGACGGCCAATCCGGAAAAATCCAGCCCGCGATCCGCGCCGCCGAGCAGGACGGTCTCGACGGAGCCCGCCAGCGCGTCCAGGGCCGCGACAGCCGCCTCCGGGACGGTGGCGATGGAGTCGTTATAGTAAGTAACCCCGCCAAATTCTCCCACGTGCTCCAGCCGATGATCGAGCGGATGAAAGTCCCGCACCGCCGCAGCGATGGCCGCGGATGGCACGCCCAGCAATTTGCCCACGGCTACGGCCGCCGCCACGTTGATCCGGTTAAAACTGCCGAGCAGCGGAATGTCGCTGGTAGGAACAATCAAATCCGGCTCACGCGACTCCGACTCGTAAGCAATCCAGTCGTTATACACAAAGCAGCGGCCCCGACTGTGCGTGGCAAGCCCATGCATTGAGCAGGCCATCTTCCTGGCGCGGGACTGCATGGCGATGCGCTGGGGAATTTCGTGATCTGCGTCGTAGACCAGGAAATCCCTCACGGATTGAAAACGGGTGATGTTCTCCTTGGCCGCAACGTATTCATCGAAGTTTGTGTAGTAGTCGAGATGCTCAGGGACGATGCTCAACAGCACGGCAATGTGGGGGCTTTGGCGCAGGCCTTCTAATTGATGGCTCGACAGTTCGTATACCACAATCGCGTCACTGCGGTCGCGCAACGAAGGCAACACGTCCAGCGCGGGCTTGCCAATATTGCCGATCAGCGCGGTGTCTGTAAACTGCTTGCGCAGGACAGCGGCGATGAGAGAAGCCGTGGTGCTCTTGCCTTTTGTCCCGGTGATGCCCACGATCATGCCGGGAAAATTCGCGAAGAAGATGGCCGTGGGCGAGGTGATGATCTTACCCATCCGCACCGCCTCCTGATACTGCGGCAGGATCACGGGTATGCCTGGAGATTTGACGATCACGTCGTATTGCCTGATGGATTCGAGATAGTCTGGCCCGAGATGCCTAACCAGCGCGGTGTCGCGTTCCAGCAGTGCCCTGGTCTGCGAACTGAGATGATTCCAATCCTGCTGATCGGCTACGGCCAGCGTGTTCCCCGGCAAGGTTTCGCGCAGCCACCCAAGGGCGCTGCGGCCCTCCAGTCCGAGGCCCAGCACCAAAACCGACTTGCCGGCAAGTTGTTCTATTTTCATGGCTAGTCCAGCGAACCCCACACGGCACTTTCAGTCTGGGCCATAGAGCTGTATAATAATATACCGTTAAAGGATTTACTTGGCTGGGAGGAAAGAAATAGCAATGGGAAGCTTGCAATCCAAATTTTGTCAGGACCGAAACGGCGTAAAATGGGTGCTACTGGAGGGCATGATCACGCGCAAGACTCCTCAAGATGATCCCGCCGGCGGCAAGAACCTGCCCGTAACACGCGTATCGTCGGTCGAGAAGACCTCCATCAAACGCGTGAACCGCTCCCCGCTAGCTTGGCCCGCCATCTACGCCGCGTGCGTATTCTTGGCTCTAACAGCTTGGATTTTCTCCATGGATCTGCCTGTTTTTGCCGCCGCGCCAACTTTGCTTATCGGCGTTTGGATTCTGTTCTGGGGGCTGGCTCGCGTGAAGGGCCGGGAGGAGTTGCTGGACGCCTATCAGCTCATCACCAACGGACAGAAGCTCAGCGATTGGCTCATCGTTGGTTCGCATGAGGAAGTTCTAGGATTCATTGATGGCGTCCAGAACGACATGGGTGGAGCCAAGAGCGCACCGGCTAAATAGAGTATCCGCTGCTGGACCAATACTCACGCCACCAAGTACTCGCGCCACCAAGTACTCGCGCCTAAGTCACCAATCCTTTGCCTGAACCTATTTTCCCGAGCTTGTCCACGGCCTGCGCCAGTCTTGTAATCTGCTCCAGGTAAGCTGAAAACAACGAGTGTACCGACTCGCCCACGATTTGCTGCGTCCCCTCGCGCACGGCCAGCAGGGTTTCATAGGGCAGTGGATTCAAGCCGAATCGCGCCGTCGCCGCCTTCAGGATTTCCCGCTTCTGAGTCCCCACAGTTTCTCCATAAAGAATCAACGCGTGCCGCGTAAGGGTGGCGAACGAGGACGCGGAACGCGCCATCATCTGCACTACCTCATCATCATTTCCCAGCGTAGTCAGGTATCGAGACCGCATGCGCAGCAGCGCGGAGCGCAGCTCATGCTCAACCTGGCGACGGTGATGCTGGGGGTTGATCGCGATCGCCGCAAACAGATCCTTGCCGTGCAGCAGCCTGCGGCTGTGGCTGATGTCGGTGAACTCGATGGGAAAAGCGTCGGCGGCATTCTGCGCTTCTTCGAGCGAGAGAAGCAGCGGGGTTGTCTGCTTCTGCGCGTTCCACCACTCGACCGCCTTGCCGACTCTCCGCAACTCAGCCACACCCACCACACGCAGCACGCACAACACATTCAGGTCGGAGAACTGTGGCTGATAATCGCCACTGGCCGCCGAGCCGTAAAGAACCATGCTCACCAGGTCGTCATCGAGCGAGTCATGCAGCCGCTTAACAAGCTCATCGAGCAGCTGATCCACACGCGTACTCATCTTCTACCTCCCGAGGACCGGACACAGTTGGGACTAAACGATCCACATATTTGGATGGATCCACAGAAATAGACAAGGCGCAACTGCGGCCAAGAATGATGCCTCAATTGCGCCAAGCTAATTAAGAATTGTGAATCGTGCCACTAACAGCCGGAGCAAATCACCGGAGCAAATCAGAGGACCAGCGGAGCGGCCAGCGCGAATTCAAGCCGCGACTCGGCTGGCACCTGAACCTTCTCGCCATTGGTCAGCACCTGTATCGCGGTACCTGCACCCGCACCAGCGGCAGCGCCTTGCACCGCGCCTTTGCCGCCTCCGGCAATCACGCCGATGACCGCGCCGAGCGCTGCCAGTCCGCCAATGCGCTTGGTCGATTGCGTCCCACGCGATGCGCCCGCCTCGTAAACCTCACCGGTCGTAATCTCATGCTTGCGGCCGTTGATGGTGATGTCGAACAACACCAGCGCCAGCTCCGCGCGGCCCGAGATCTTGCCGGCTTCCGCCACAGAAACCAGCTTGGTAGTAACGTCGGCACCACGCGCGGCGATGGTCCGCCCGTTCACGATCAGCGGCTCATCCAGGCTGGCGCGAAACAATTCGCCGGATTGATGCACCGAAGAGTCCACTGTGTCGATCATGCGGACCACGAGCGCAGCTCCTGCTGGTACCGTAACGCCCATGCTGGCGGGAGCGCCAATTGCCGTAGTAGTTGGCGGGGGCGCTGCTGGACGCGTCGAAAGCCCACCGGTGGCCGTGTTTGCCACCGGAGCAGGGCTACTGGTTGGCGCGGGATTACTCGGCGGGACATTAGATGGAACGGGAGATGGAACGGGGGCTGGAATCGCGGCGCGGCCTGATGAGTAAGTGGGCGGTTGCGGCGACGGTGCTGGTGCGGCAGCTGGAGCGCCCGTTGCGGCCATGGGTTCACCCCCAGGCACCAGCGTCAGGCTATGCACGTCGGCCAGCGCATAGCGCTGGTACTGACCATTCACCTGCATGGTGATGCCGGTGGGGTCGCCTCCCTGAAACTTGCCGGTGACTGTCAGCCCGTTCTTGAGTATCAGGACATCGGCGGACGCAGGCGCGACGGCGATCGACGCGGCCACCAACCCAACGGCACAGATCACTAGATTGCGTATGTTCATCTTGAGTATGTTCATTAAAGCTTCCTCCCCTGTATTCGTCTTGCCCTGCAAATCAGCGCACGCTGCCGGTCCGGGGAGCCGGCTTAGCCAGAACCATCCATCGCACCCATCGGTAAGCCTTGCGGTGCGGACAGCAAGCAAGCGCTATGGTCAAGTTTTGCTGGTCCACTCTAAGCTTATGATGCGCCGGGCGACGGGGACGGTCAAGATGTTTCGCCCTCCCCTCTGGCATCCTGGCCCTCGGCGCTCCATTCAAAAGCGGCCCGCAATGTTCCTTCTCAGCGACACCGCATGAACGAAAGAGTTTGACAGTGTTTTTAGCCATCTGATAGCGTTGGCATGGACTATCTTCCTGGCCGCTCGCGGGCGTGCCGGTATCTATAGCTGGATGGGTGAGGTGGAGAATGCAGCAAAAAAATCAGGGTCGGAGTTTGCTTCAGACCGCGCTGGCGGCAGGTATGCTTCTGGCGGCGACATCGCTGCACGCACAGCGCGCGCCGATGGACACGGACCTGTACTGCGCAGGCTTCTTCACAACTCGCGCCGTCGAGTCTGGCCTGGCCGTCAAGAGCGGCGAGGATGGTGGGTTCAAGTATGAATTCGTCGCCGGAGATTACATCTACCTCAGTCGGGGACAGAACACCATCGTCAATACTGGCGGGCAGTACATGATCCTTCGACCCAATGTGGACGTCAACCGCAAGGAGTCCTTTCCCGGCCAGCAACTGATGGTGCATGGCATGGGCAAGCTCTACTCTGAGGTCGGTCGCATTGAGGTCAAGGTCGTCGCTAGGGCGCACGCCACCGCTCAAGTGCTGCGGTCCTGCGAACCCATCGAGCCCGGCGACATTGCCATCCCGTTGAACGCGCGCACCGCCCCAGCCTACAAGACGCAACGCATCACTCCGCGATTCGCCGAACCTTCTGGAAAGGCCGCTGGCGTGATCGCCACGGCCAAGGAATTCGACCGCGAAGTCGGCGAAGGCAGGATTGTTTACCTCAACATCGGCAGCGGGCAGGGACTCCAGCCGGGCAGCTACCTGCGCATCCGCCGCCCGTTCAGCACAGACGCCGATGCCTTCAACGTGGACGCCCGCGAGTATAGGAACCACGACGGCACACCCCAACGCCCGATGCTCAAATCCGAGCTAGCCGCCATGCCCAGCGAAGTCCTCGGAGAGGTGATGGTCCTGTCCACCGAGGAGACCTCCGCTACCGGCATCATCACCTACAGCCGTGTGGAAGTGATCGTGGGCGACAGCGTCGAGCTCGAGTAATCCACCGACTCGACTGCGCTCAAATCGGCGGAAATCCGCACCCGGTTTCCGCGCCCTGCGGCGCTGACAACTTGCCCAAACTCGCGGGTCTGCCCAATGTGCAAACGTTCACGGTTCTGACCACTCTGACCAGATTGACAAACTGGGGATTAGGGATTCGGGGTGGGGGTTTCGGGAGGAACTTCAGATCAGCTTTCCCGCCGCTGGCACCCGTCTCGCGCGTCAAATGATCCAAATCGAC